>CAYWDE010000265.1:0-2860 GCA_964456885.1 uncultured bacterium
TCTTTTCTCCGCACACTTCTTCGGGAAGGGTAATGGTAGACTTGATCGCAACGGGTGAGGGATCTTTTTGAACTTGGTAAGCATCTGATCCTAACCACTTATTCAGGGTCGAACCGCCAAGGACTTTACATATTGTCTCCCAGTCCGCTCCGTTGTCTAAAATCGCTTGGGCAAGCTTTAGGTTATCACCGTTAGTTCCATCTTTGTTTTTGAAGAGGGGAACTAAATCACCTGTGACTCCAATTTGTGCTAACTGAGTATCGGTTAATCCCTGCTCTTTTAATTTGACGATAGTTTCCGCTGTTACAGCCGGTTTTGTCCAGAAAGGGGTTGTTCTATTGATGTAGACGGTCAATACACCAGGAGGCGTTTCGTAGAGTTCTGAAGTTGATTTTAATTTTGAACCGGTAGTTTTTATGACAGTGCCATCTCCAACAGTCGTTACTTGATCTGCGAGGAGTTTTTCGATCGGTTGATCTTTTTCTTTAGTGAGGGTCACTGTTTTGAAGGCAACCCCTGGATCTGCTAGGCGATCAAAGGTAGATCCATCTTCACAAGTTGAAGTTGTTTTCAAGTTGGAGCGGAGGTGCGACTCTCTAGGGATAGAATCGAAATCTAGTTCATCTTTTAGTCTATTTAGACCGGCATCTATGTCCTCTTGTCGAGAAGTGTCAAAAACAAGTTGTTCGGCTAAAGATTGTAGGCTGTATGGAGTGGTGCTGCCCGATTTTTGGTGCTCCACATAATTTTTCATCGCCTTGTATAGCGGATTCTCACCCCCTTTTTTAAAGTAAGAGGGGTGGCTGAGAAGTTCTTCTCGGATGATTGGGTTGGTCATCCATTGTTGGAAGGCTGCGTTCAAAAAGCAACTTACGCCTGAGAAATTTTTAAGGCCGATAGGTTGAAAAGGTCCTTGAGTTACGTTAGCGGCACGGCTGGCGGCATCTTGAAGTGTTCTAAATTCAGGTTTTGCGAGTGTCTCTTCAAATTGTTCCGGCTTCGCATCGGCGATGAGTTTAGAAAGCTGAACAGATACGGGGTTTTCTGCAGCTACGTGGGCACTCGTTTTAACTATATCGTCTCGAGTAGTGTTTACCGGATCAAAATCTTCTGGAGGGGTGAAAGCTAAATAGCCTTGATCTTTGTCAAAAAGGACTGAAAAGTTTTGTCCTGGGGTGATTGGGCATTTATCGGCTTTTGCATCGAGCTGTTGGATGAGGTCTTGGAGAAAGATTGCGGCAAATGTCTTTGCAGCGAGGGTCAGTTTGTTGATCCCATCTTCTTCCTTTCGATACTCTTCGATGCTCTTTTCAAGAGGTACCTCGAGCGTAAGTCTATACCGTTTCCCTTTCCAGGTAACCTCTGCATCCTTGTAAGTGTATACATAGGGGTTTTCATGAGGCTTTAAGGTGGCGATAGAAGCTGTTGTATCTGGAGCGGAGGGGGTCACTTGAATCGCTAAGGTATACCCTTTACTTGGATCTCTCTGTGAGGGGGCAGTGAGAAGTTGGGGGCCAGTAGAGGGGCTTACTTTTCCTTTGAGCGAACGAGCAGTAGCGGTAGGGGGAGACTTTGGAATTGGCGTTGTGCTAGATTTAGCCTTCTTGGCTTTATGCTTTCCTGTGTATTTAGCTGAGCTTATTGGAGATGTAACTCTTGCTACTTTTGTCATTGTTAATTTCCATTAATTGTTTTAATTAATTATAAATTATTTACTAGTTAAAATCAATAATTTTAAGTTTAATTTAAAATTTAAAATTAACGTTTAAGTTGCTTATTTTTAGTTATTTGCATATACATGTTGCCCAGATTTTAGAAAAAGGGGTATATACTTTGGCTCCAGGAGGTTGTATGAGGTATGTCCCAATCAAAACAGTGAGCGAAGTTCTTGGAGTTTCTTCCGATTCAGAATTACAAGTAACTGGATATCAGATTGATAGCCGTATGATTCAGCCGGGAGAGCTCTTTTTTGCCCTTAAGGGGGAAAAGGTCGATGGGCATCAGTATCTGGCCGATGTGCGAGATAGGGGGGCTGTTGGAGCTGTGGTCGATCTGGGGTATGACGGGCCCGATTTTGGCCTAGTCCTCTTAAGAGTGTCTGATGTTGTTGAAAGTCTGCAGGGGCTCGCTCGCCATTTTATGGAGGGGTGTAAATCGCTGATTATCGGGATCACAGGCTCTGTAGGGAAGACGACGACCAAAGAGTTCATCGCCACTTTATTGGAGAGGAAATTCAAGGTGGGGAAGACGCACCTCAACTACAACACAAAACTCACCTATCCGATCACCCTTTTAAACCGAAAAGGAGATGAGGATGTGCTGGTGGTTGAGCTTGGGATGAGCCAGCCAGGAGATATTGGACGTCTTGTCGAAATAGCGGCTCCCGATATCGGCGTTTTAACGAAAGTTGCCTATGCGCACGGGGCCGGTTTTGAGCGGGGCATTTTGGACATTGCGAAATACAAGGCGGAAATCTTTTCCCATCCGAAGACAAAAAAATGTATTTTTTACCAGGGGCTCAATGAGTACCCAGAGGCGATGAGCGCCATTCACGGAGAAAAGGTGAGCTTTTCTTTAGACGATCGGACCGCCGACTATTTCCTCTCTAAAGAGTATTATGTAGATGAGAGGGGAGTGAGGGTCTACCAATTCGATCCCCCTTATAAACAGACCCATCTGCTCCACAATTTTTTAGCTGCGGTGAGTGTCGCAAGACAGATGAAAATGGGCTGGGATGAGATCAATAAACAGGTTCCGAAGCTCCAGCTGCTCAAAATGCGGTTCGAACAGTATGAGAAAGAGGGTATTCTCTTTATCAATGACGCTTATAATGCGAATCCCGAATCGATGCGGGCCGCTC
>CAYWDE010000266.1:0-2852 GCA_964456885.1 uncultured bacterium
TCATCTTGAAACAGGCGAAGTGCTAACCGTCGAAAAAATCTACGGCGACCAGCATTTTACCGAGCCTCCACCACGCTATTCAGAAGCCAGTCTGGTGAAAGTGCTAGAAGAGTACGGTATTGGCCGTCCATCTACCTATGCTGCGATCATGAATAAGATTCAGAGCCGGGACTACACTGTTAAAGAGAGCCATGCACTGAAGCCGACTGAGCTTGGCAAAGTGATTTGCGCCATGCTTGAGGAAAATTTTCCTCCGATTATGGATGTGACTTTCACAGCCCAAATGGAAGACCAACTCGAGCAGGTAGCGGAACATAACAAAAACTGGAAAGAGCTCCTTCAAGAATTCTGGCGCGATTTTATTCCGCTTGTAGACAAAGCGGAAAAAGAGGCCGTTGTTCCTAAACTCCTCACAGAGATCGATTGCCCTAAATGCAATCACAAACTGCAAAAAATTTGGTCTCGCAATAAATATTTCTACGGTTGCTCTAATTATCCCGATTGCGATTATACAGCTCCCATCGAAGCTCTCACGTTTAACAAAGAAGATTATCAATCTGACTTTGACTGGGATCAACCCTGCCCAAATTGCGGCTCTCCAATGACCGTCCGTCATGGAAAATTTGGGGCTTTCCTCGGATGCTCAAAGTATCCGGAATGCAAAGGGATCGTCAACATCCCAAAGAAGGGAGAGGCCGTTTATAACCAAGAGGATATGCCAGCATGTCCCGCGATCGGATGCAATGGGCATTTAACCGCCCGCAAGTCCCGGTTTGGGAAAACGTTCTTCTCCTGCACCAATTTTCCCGATTGCGATGTGATTGTCTCTACTTTTGATCAGATCGAAGCAAAATACAACACAACTCATCCAAAAACCCCTTATGTCAAAAAAGGGAAACGGGGAAAGTTCGGGAAGAAAGGGGAAACAGAGAAGAAGCCGAAGAAAAAAATGACTCAACACCTTTACAAAGTCTCTGCAGATCTAGCAAAGATTGTCGGCACAGATCAGATCAGCCGCCCCGAAGCGACAAAAAAGATCTGGGATTATATCAAAGCGCATAAGCTGCAAGATCCCAAAAATAAACGGAGAATCGTCCCCGATGCAGCCCTATCCAAAATTATTGGGAAAGAGCCGATCGATATGATGAAACTCTCCTCCTTTCTGACTAAGCATTTGAAAAAATGACGACCTTTCGGCTTAGAAGACCGAATTTTTCTTCCTTCACTCTCTCTATTTCTGTTTTTAAAAGGCCTCTTCAGCTCCTTTTATTCATCTTTTTTCTCACCTCTTCTTCCGACTTATTGCACGCCTACTTACTCCTTTTTAAAATCAAAGTGACAAACGGGATTGCGTTTCTCCTCTTTGCCGGATTTTTCGTTTCACGAGTGATGAAATTTCCTAAAGAATTTTCCCTCGTCACCGTAGCTATTTTAGGCTGTATGATCCTCTCTTTAGCCAATAGTCCAAATATCATTTCCAGTTTGGGGTTCACCTTTTTTTTTCTTTTCAATTACCTGTTTTATTTTCTCATCTCCTATAACCAGTTCCGATTCTTTTCTTTTGAAACTGTGTTAAAAGTCTATTCTGTCAGCTTCTATTGCACAGGATTTTATGCTCTTGCGCAAGTGCTATTGTCTATCGGGGGAATTATCCTTCCTGGGGTGACTCAATACATCGGCAACCTAGCTAGAGGATCTGCTTTCGCCTATGAGCCCTCTTTTTATGCTCTCTACATGACCCCTTTTGCCATGTATGCAAGTGCGAAATTTATCCTCCAAAATCGGGAAGAAAGGAGAATAGGAGAAATATTTTGGCCCAATGTATTCCTTCTGGCTTCCACCTCTACGGGGTGTTTTTTTTCTTATCTTTTTTTCCTTTTTTTCATCATCGCTTTCCGGTATTTGAAAATCATCCATCTCTCGATCAATAAACTCCTTTTTAAATTCTTTCTTTCTTGTCTCTCTGCATTTTCCATCTTATGGGTGACGAATAGACAATTACTCGACACAGGATTTTTAAAGTTTTTTTACAGAGGAGGAACCTCCCATTTTTCGGTTTTTGACCGGTGGCGGGGGCTGATGGAATATTGGAATATTTTCGTAGAAAACCCTTTAACAGGGGTCGGTTTTGGAGGGGGCCCTTTCTACCTTGCTCAGAAAAAAGGGATCGATTCCTCCGATTTACTAAATCCCCAAATTTTAGCCTTGTACAGCCCTATGAACGTGACGACCGAGGTGCTTGCCAGTGTTGGAATATTAGGGGGGCTCTGTTTTCTCTATTTCTTTTATCTCCTCATCAGCCTGTTTCGCTCTGCCCTAAGGATTACCAGCCTTACAGATCAGGAAAGAATTATTTTAATTTCTTTTGCTCTATCTATTTGCGTCATGTTCATGACCCTCCAGTTCAATCAGTCAATCATGCGCGCTTATATGTGGATCCATATCGGCATTTTTTCTGGGTATGCTCAATACTTAAAAGAAAAATATGCATTTAGATCCACACTGTCAAAACACTCTCCACTCTCCGCTTAATCTTCCAAAATAAATGGTTTATTTAGATATTGTAAAAACCTTGTAAACAGTATAAATTATCTTAAAAAGTTGAGGATTATGCTTAAAGATAGTGCTGATGGGAAATTTGGAACAATCAAAGGGGTTTTTATCCCCAATGTTCTCCAAATGATTGGGGTGATTTTATTTTTACGTCTCGGCTGGGTGTTGGGCCATGCAGGGGCCGTTCAAATGAGCCTGATCATCACCCTTTCAGCCCTTCTCCTGTTTATTACAGGGCTCTCCCTTTCAGCGATCGTATCGAACATGAGAATGCGTGGCGGCGGAGCCTATTACCTTAT
>CAYWDE010000267.1:0-2845 GCA_964456885.1 uncultured bacterium
GATCCTCATCGCCGTCCCTTCAGGGATCACCGGCGTAGAGAAACGGGCCGTTGAAGATTCTGCCCTCCATGCAGGCGCCCGAGAAGTGGTCCTCATCGAAGAGCCTATGGCTGCTGCGATCGGCGTCGATCTTCCCGTCCATGAACCCTCTGGTAACATGATCATCGACATCGGCGGCGGTACCACAGAGATCGCCATCATCTCCCTCGGCGGCATCGTCGAGTCCCGCTCTCTCCGGATTGCGGGGGATGAGTTTGACGATTGCATCATGAACTACATGCGCCGCACCTATAACCTGATGATCGGTCCACGCACTGCCGAAGAGATTAAAATGACGATCGGCTCCGCCTATCCACTCGGCAATAACGAACTCGAGATGGAAGTGCGCGGCCGTGACCAAGTTGCAGGCCTCCCGATCACCAAGCGGATCAATTCGGTCGAAATCCGCGAGTGCCTCGCTGAACCGATCCAACAGATCATCGAAAGTGTCAAACTCACTCTCGAAAAGTGCCCCCCAGAACTCGCCGCCGATCTCGTCGAGCGCGGCATGGTCCTCGCCGGTGGTGGAGCCCTCATGAAAGGGCTCGATAAAGCCCTCATCAAAGAGACAGGCCTCCCCGTCTGCGTCGCCCCAAATCCGCTCCTCGCCGTCTGCCTCGGCACCGGTAAAGCCCTCGAGTACCTCGATAAATTCAAGAAGAAAAAGCCCCTTTAATCTGTTGAATTACAATGTTTTGCTTGCAGTTCATGCAAATTCAAAGTCTGACTCTAAAATGGTTTGAATCGTTTTCCAGAGAATGTCTTTAAGAAAATCAGCAATCCCAATCAACTCAGAAATCTAGAAAGGATTTCTTCAATTTTTTTCTTTTGAAAACAATTGCTTAATATTTACCTGATCTTTAATATCCGTCCGTATTTTTACGGAGGGTTGTTTATGGCAAACGCATTTTCAGGAATTTCTAGAACAATCAATGTCATTTGCGATACGGTAAAACTCTTTGAGGGGCTTGATGCTGTGGTTTGTAGGATCAATGAGAATTCTCATGAATCAGACATGGCAAAAGCTTCTTTAGTCAATCGACTCATCCTATTGGGGTTCACGATCACAGAGGTGGGAATGATCCTTTCGGGGAAAAACGCAAAGTCTCTTGCTAAACTAAAAAATGTAGAAATCATTCCTAGAGTGATCAACATCCCCTTCGAATATACATTGCAAGCTGCAAAAAGAGGAGGAGATCAGACTCTCCGAAATATTTTATCGGTCATTCAAAGAGGGGTTATTGAACCAATCGCCGATGCGGCTCGGGTCTCTGCGCAGTGCACTGGGTATGAAGAAGCACATTATTTAGAAATGAGCCCTGAAGAATTAGCAAAAGCCCAAAGGCCTATTTATGAATATGTTGGAAGCGGTCCAGAAGATTCCCATTATAAAATTGTGGGTTACAAGCCCGTTGAAAAAGAAGAATGCATAGCGAACCTAGAGCAGGCTAATCGGACTGTAAATCAAACTTCTCTGATTCGTATAGGATCTATTGTATTCGATCCAGCAGCCCCTCTTTATGATCAATTATATGCTTTTATCACGGCTTCCCAAATTCAGGGTCAGTTCAATCAACAGAATCAGGCAGCTATTCATGCTCAGGCTCTCGATTTAGAGTTTCCAAATTTTCCGTCGATCCCTCTACCTTTGCATGGAGATGCGATCTTCTCTCAATTTATTTGTCCTATCAACTTAGTTCCTATCCGAGATCCTGTTCGAGATCCAACAACCCCTGATCATGTCAAGGTGATCTATGAACGGCAAGCGATTTTGAACTGGCTTCAACTGCATCAGACATCTCCTTGGACGCAACAACCGTTACAAACGGGGCAGTTAATTGAATGTCCCGCTTTAAAGCTTGTCATTGATCAACGCCTACAACACCATTACCAACAAATGGTTCAACATTTGGAAGCCGCTAACAATTTACCGATAAACCCACAAAATCAACTGGTTATTCAACAACATATACAGTGAGGTCCTTATGAATTCTCTGACATGGAAGCCGTCAATCGGTTATTTAGGAGCCGTAAAAGTCGTATCGATTGCCCATATTTTGTATGCAGCTCCTAAAGTTCTATCGATGATTTGCACTCGCCCTCTAAACCGAGATCACAATCTTATCGACCGGATGAGAGAGCGGATGATTATAGTTCAAGAAAATTTGCGCTCCACTTTAGGAGAGAGAAATTGGTTAATTCTGACGAATGTCATCGCAGATAATGCCTGGATCGGATTTCTGGCCGTTGTCTATTTGACAAGAGGAGCTCCTCTTTTTCTAACTTTAGATAGAGGTTTGAATGAAGCGGGTGGTTTCATTTCGGCTTGCGTTGTCTCCTGGTTAGTCCGTTATGGGATCACTCAAATTTCCCCCAGAACAACTCCCTACATAGGCTTCGAAAGAAGGTGAATTTATGTCTGTCAATACGCTTCTTAAAATAGTAGAGACTGCTAATAAAGCAGTTCGAATGGTTGAGGCTGGAATAGATTGTTATGAGGTTTGTCAAAGCGGGAATCTCAGTACAGCTCAGGGTGTAGTTCGAGCTACAGCAGATGTGGGGTTAATCGCCTTTCAGGCGGCTAGTTTTGGAGCTAATCTAAGAGGGGCTTCCCCTAACTGGAGAGTAGGTCTTGAAGCTGGAGCTGCTATTTTTGATGTAGGGCAAAGAGTGGTGGTCTTAACCTCTAGAAACGATGTGAAGCTCGGGGATTGGCTCGATCTAGGCTGCTCTTGTATTTTTAGAGCTGCAGCAGTCACGCGAACAACTCTGACCCTCAAGCCAGAATTTTTTGGCAACCGCGATG
>CAYWDE010000268.1:0-2840 GCA_964456885.1 uncultured bacterium
TACCGTGTATCAGAAAAAGTCCTTAAAGAGCGCCTTTCAAAGATCAAAGGCAACATGAAATACTACACGCCAGCCATCCATCGCGCATCTTTCGCTTTACCCGCCTATATGCACAACTGAAAAGGGTATCAAAAAACCTGTCTCAATAAAAAATTTCAGTCGACGAAATCCTTTTATTGAGATAGTTTAAAATAATTTATATTATATACATCTATACCGATAATAAATTCATTTAAATAATATTAAATTTTAGCTATAATCTTTCCTAAATTAAAGGAAAAATATGACTTCTAACACAATTCGTACCGATCTCACTATTCATCGCCCCTCCCCTCAACCCACAGGGTGGCATGAAGTTCCTCCTGAGCTCCTACGTAATGTCCTCTCCTTCCTTCCAGATATGAATACCAGAAAAACCGTCTCTGGAACATGCCGCCACTTCAGGCAAATCTGCGACGAAGAGACAGAAAGACAGATCGAAAGTCACCCTTTCCTCCATTTTTTAGCTCATAAATCTTCATTGGTTCAGAAAACGCAACCCCCTGCGCATAAGCTCCCCATCCTCGATCGGTATGTAAAAATTGCAGAGCGCTGCGGATTGATGGCGCAGACGACACTCACCGTCGAAAATCATTTTCCTCTCGACTTTGAGGATCCAGCTCAGATTCGAGAAGCTCATCGCAATGGGATTCAAACAAATCCGTTAGACCCACAAAATCCTCTGCGCAGCCTTCTCAGGGAAACCCAAAAGGTCAATTTTGATGGCCTATCCTTTGCTGCCCTTTTTTTAGAGGATAGTTCTGTAATGAAAACCATCGATATGTCAATCCTAGACCCCACTGCCGTTGATTCCATGGCTTTCTTGTCACTGCTACGGGGAAAAGTTGACCTCTTCAATACAATGCTTCCAGACACTTCAATCTATGGAGAAAGTTTTCCTCCTCGGATTTCGAATGCGGAACAGCATCGTCAAGCTGCATTGGAAACTTTTTTAGTTCTAGCAGCTGAACTCAATCAAGAAGAGACGTTTGAAAAACTCCTAAACTTAGGTAAACCCTATAACGCTAATAAAGTGTTAGAACAGCTTGTAAAATTAAATCGCCCCGATTTTATTCCAATTCTTTTCACCTCGAGAGGAGTGATCGATCACCAATATGTTTCAACAAATGGGACAAATCAGGAATTTGATCATTACCGTCCGGGCCTTCATACCGCATTGATGGAAGCGGCTAATACAAATAAACGGATGGCATTCGATGCCATTCTTCAAGCAAGGCCAGGAGAGCTGATCGATCGACGAATTTTGGAACACATCAGAGATCTATTTCAAAATGATCCTGATATAGATAATGTTCTAGGAGCCCAGAATTTATCACCCAATTTAGATATAGAAGGTTGGCGCAGCCGTAGGGCTCGTTATAATGCTCCCGCTCGAGCACAAATCATCCAGCATTTAAATAATGAGATCGCTCAGCGTTATCCAAACCCAAACAGCTAATAGGACATTCTACACGACCTAACCACCGACAGGCCCGAATAAACAGTCGGTCGATTTGCTTTCAACCCACTAAGCGTCAATACCAGACACAAGCATATTGAGAATAATATCATTTGATGATACCATTATGGTATCATCAGAATGGGTGTTATATGTCGGCGTCAAACTTTAATTTAAGGGGAATTCCCTCCGAAGTGATGGACCAATTGAAGCGGGAAGCCAAAAGACTCCGCGTCAGCGTCAACGCCTTAGTTTTAAATCTCATCGAGCGGGGGCTAGGTTTTTCTTCCCAGAAAATTGTCTATCACGATTTAGACCACTTAGCAGGCTCTTGGTCCTTAGCTGAAGAAGAAGAATTCAAAGAAAATACCCAGGCGTTTGAACAAATCGACAAGGATCTTTGGAAATGAGGCCTATTTTACTCGATACAAATGCTTACGTTGCATTTAAGAGAAGAGAACCATCCGCCATTGAAATCATTCAACACGCAGAAATCCTCTCCATAAGTCCCATTGTTCTTGGCGAATTATTAAGCGGTTTTGAGTGTGGGAATAGAACAAAAAAAAACCGGGAAGAACTTCAAGAATTTTTACAGTCTTCAAGGGTAAGAATATTACCCATCACTGCAGATACAGCTAATTTTTATAGTCAGATCTATTCCTCTTTAAGGCGGAAAGGAAATCCTATTCCCTCAAATGACCTGTGGATTGCCGCTCAAGTGCTAGAAAATGGGGGTATCCTCTATTCTTATGACAAACATTTCAAACATATTGAAGGTTTGATTTCAGGCAATCTCTTATCTGAACTCATTATTTAATAGGATTTTCAAACTAGCAAAAGTGCTGGGTTTTCCAAATACTTTTGGACAGTTTTGGTAAATTTAGCCGCCTCTGCTCCATCGATCACCCGGTGATCTGCTGAGAGGATGATATTCATCCGTTTCCCTACCACGACCTGCCCATTCTTGACGCAAGGGGCCTCTTCGATTCCGCCGATGGCGAGGATCGCTGCTTGAGGCGGGTTGATGATCGCCCCAAAGTCGGTCACCCCAAACATCCCCAAATTGGAGATGGTGAAGGAGCCCCCTTTATACTCTTCAGGGTTGAGCTTTCCTAACTTGGCACGTGTGGCGAGCTCTTTCACTTCGACCGAGATCTCACCGAGGTTTTTAAAGTCCGCATGGCGAACAATCGGTGTGATCAGTCCCCCATCCACCGTTACGGCGACCGAGATGTCGATGGTTTTGAATAGGATCATCGACTGGTTAGTCGAATCAAATCCGCTATTCACCTCCGGATGTTCTCGGAGAGCCAATGCGCAGGCGCGGAGGACGAAGTCATTG
>CAYWDE010000269.1:0-2825 GCA_964456885.1 uncultured bacterium
TCCTTGACCATACACATCGACCCGGACTTGCGAATAGCGAGACAAGGGTTGCGACTTGGAACGAGCTGTTCTGACAGCCTGTTCGAACGTGCTTTTAAGCAATCCTCGATAAACCTGTTCGGGGGATTGAATTGACGGGGCTATTGAATTTCCAGATATAGATTGAACTGACATAATATAAATTATTATAATATAAATACAGTTAATTGTCAACGTCGACAGTCTTTTATTTTAATACACAACATGTTTAAAACCAATTAGTTATATTTTCTGTATTGAGCCATATTTCTGAAGAAGAACAACATTTTCATTTGATTGCCTATTTTTTTATTTGGTGTTGAGGTGGAACCTCTACTAATTTTTTACGCAAATTTTACGCACTAGACTGGGTAAAAGTGGCCCAAATGAAAAGAAAAAGGACTTATCGGTTTCCCTTTAAGTCCCTGATTTACTTAGTGTTATTTGATTTGGTTTAATCTGAATTTTGGAGGTGGAGAGAATCGAACTCTCTTGGTTAAAATTCTGTCAGGAATTAACCTTTTTCCTGAAAAAGATCAAAGGAGATGTTATGACTTTACAAACACTGCCCGTAGGAAACTGGATTCCAGCTCCTTGTTTTAAACCACAATCAACTTGCTTTGCACCTAAACACTATAGCTGGGATGGAGCGCAATTTCATACTGACTTCCAAGCGAGAGTAACAAAGGTTGCGCAAGAAGCGATCGAAGTGGAATCGGTCCGTTTTTATAGCAGAAGAGAAAATCAGCTGGGTGAAGCTAGTCCAGTCGATGATATAGGCAATCATAATGCGAAGGAAGTCTATGATCTTTACCAAAGTGGAAAGGTGACCTATCCAGATGGACGATTAACAGTAGAGAAAATCGAACAATCGGGCCTCGGCTGGGTGATTCGGGTTAGGCTAAAAGAGTGTTGTTCCCACAAAACTCAGCAGATCCAGGATCGGGCCATCATCGCTTCATTTGATGCGGGGAAACAGACAGAATTTTTAGAAGCGATTGAAAAACTCCACCCACCTAAGCCTTCTCATCCGGAAATTTCTTTTTCCGAATTTAAGGGGGGAATTATTCGCCAATAGGCCATCTTTTAATCTAGGAAGTTTTTAAGCTCGCACAATGTGTGGTGCGCTTGAAGCGGAGTGAGATTGAGAATGTCGATTTTCCTTAACTCTGTGAGAACAGGGTGCTCTTGTGGAGTGGAGATGAAGAGGGGGAGCTGGTTGTCGGGTTTTTTTTCGAGTTCTTTGAGCCTCTCTTCAGCTCTTTTGATGGCCCTTGTTGGGAGTCCTGCCAGTTTTGCGACATGGATTCCGTAGCTCTTGTCTGTACCGCCGCGGATGATTTTCCTTAAGAAGACGATTCCAGAGGCGATTTCTTGAACAGCTGTTTGGAAATTGGCAGCGTGGGGATATTCGTTTTGCAGTTGAGTCAGTTCCCAATAGTGGGTGGCAAAGAGCGTTTTTGCCTGTTTCTTTGGAGTGGTGAGGAGATATTCGGCGACAGCCCAAGCGATTGAGATCCCATCGTAGGTGCTGGTTCCTCTGCCGATCTCATCGAGGAGGACGAGAGAACGGGAGGTGGCGTGATTGAGGATATTGGCCGTTTCAGACATCTCCACCATAAAGGTCGATTGTCCGCGGGCGAGATCATCGCTTGCGCCGATCCGGGAAAAGACTTTGTCCACTAAGCCGATGGTGGCCGATTTAGCGGGGACGAAAGAGCCGATTTGAGCGAGGATCACAATGATCGCCACTTGCCGTATGTAGGTCGATTTACCCGCCATGTTGGGGCCGGTGATCAGCATGAGCTGCTGGGCGGGGTTCAATACGGTGTCGTTCGGGATGAAGGAGGATCTGCCGATCGACCGTTCGATCACCGGGTGGCGCCCTTCGATGATTTCAAGATTCTCCGAATCTTCTAATGTGGGGCGTACCCATTGATAAAGCGAGGCTGCTTTCGCAAGAGAGAGGATCACATCGAACCGGGCAATGGTCCGTGCTGCCGCATTGACAGCGGGTGCATGGGAGGCGATTTCGCCTCTCAATTTTTCAAATAATTCCGATTCGATCGCTTTAGAGCGCTCTTCCGCAGTGAGGACCTGTTGCTCAAATTGCTTCAGTTCTTCGGTGATGAATCTTTCGGCGTTGATCAGGGTTTGGCGCCGCTGGAAAGTGGGGGGGATCCTTTCGCTTTGGGCTCGACTCACTTCGATGTAATAACCAAAAGCCCGTGTGTAGCCCACTTTCAGGGTTTTAATCCCTGTTTGCTCGCGCAAAGTGACTTGGTAGCCGTTGATCCAGGCGGTTGAATCTTTTGCTAAGAGGCGCAATTTGTCTAGTTCTGCATGGTAGCCGTCTTGGAAGATTTCCCCCTCTCCAATCCGGAGGGGTGGATTCTCCTTTATGCCGGAGAGGATTTGGGCGGCTAAGGGGGCTGCGTCGAAAAGAGGTTCTAATTCGAGGGTTTCCTTGATCGCGGGGAGATGGGAGAGCGATACACCCAAAGCGTAGAGGTCTCTTGGCGTTGCATAGTGGGCTGAGATCTTCATCATCAGCCTCTCCAGATCCCTCACATGGGATAGGAGCTCACGCCCTTTTTTACTCACCTCAGGGCGTTGAAGGAACGAGTTGATCGCCTCTTGCCTTTCCGTAATAGCTGGGCAGGAGAGGAGAGGATACTGGACCCACTGCCTTAAGAGGCGGCCTCCCATGGGGGTACACGTCTCATCGAGCAGAACGACCAGCGAATCTTTGATTTCGAGATTCCGCATGGTCGACCGGTCGATCGACATATATTCCGAGAGGGATA
>CAYWDE010000270.1:0-2818 GCA_964456885.1 uncultured bacterium
CGGAGATGAGGCGAATGATCTGTTTGGCCCTCTCGTAGCCGGGGGCCGCTTTCCCTGCAAAGATCGAAAAGCGGGCTATTTTTCTTCTGTCGGGCTCCTGATAAAGCATGATGAGGTGAAGAGCATTTAAGAGTTGCCGTTTATATTCGTGGATCCGTTTGATCTGCACATCGAAAAGGGCGCTTGAAGGGAGGATGTGGGAATGGGAGAGGATTTTCCCCTCAGCATCCCTGATGCAGTTCTCTTTAGCTAAAAATTGGATCAGAGCCTCTTTATTCCGTTTTTTGATCTGGAGAAACTCTCCTTGCGATTGAGGATCGGAAGCAAAAGGGGCTAGTTTTCTGATCTCTGTAAAATTGCAGATCCACCCTTTCCCGATCCGCTTTGTGATAAAGGTAGACAGAAGTGGATTTGCGTGGAGGAGCCAGCGCCTTTGGGTCACACCATTGGTCACATTCGTAAACTTTTCGGGGAACATATCGGCAAAATCTTTGAAAGTATTTTGTTTTAAGATTTGGCTGTGGAGTTTTGCGACCCCGTTCACTTTATGACAACCGTAAATAGAGAGATTTGCCATCCTCACTTGCCCATCTTCCAAAATCGAAAGGCTCCGTACTTTCTCCTCATCTCCGGGAAATTTAGCTCTCACTTGGTTGCAGAACTCTAAATTCAATCTTTGGATAATCTGATATTGTCTCGGGAGAAGTTCTTGAACTCTTGCTTGATTCCACTCTTTGAGCGCTTCTTTGAGGATCGTGTGGTTTGTGTAACTGCAACAAACTTGCGTTATCTCGACCGCCTTTTTCCAGGAAAAGTCATGGTTTTTCATCAGAACTCGGATCATTTCAGCGATCATCAGAGCGGGATGGGTATCGTTGAGTTGGATCCTCACCTTATCGGCAAATGTGTCTAAATTCCCATAGTTTCGGATGTGGCGCCGAATGATATCTTGTAAAGAGGCTCCGACAAGGAGAAATTCTTGTTTCAGCCGGACCCGTTTGCCGAGCTCATGATTGTCATTGGGATATAAAACATCGGTTAAAGCGGTGTTTTCGGAAGCTTGCCCTAAAAAGCCTGCATTGAATCTTTGGAGTTCAAAATTGCGGGGAGATTCTTTGGTGGACCAGAGCCTTAGAACGAGGACCGAATAGTCTGGAGTATCTGAGTAGCCGAGAATTGGGATGTCGAAGGGGATCGCTCTTACCTCTTCCGATTTGTCGAGGAGGTAGACATCATCCCCATACCTGTTTTTTGCAGGGACCAACCTCCCCCCGAAATGGATATTTGTTGAGAAGAGATCGCGTCTCGATTCCCAGGGATTTTCATTGAGGAGCCAACGGTCGGGCCGCTCGACTTGGTTCCCTTCCCAAATTTCCTGCTCAAAGATCCCATACTGGTATCTCAATCCATAGCCGCGTGCTGGGTATTTTAAGGTTGCAAGTGAATCGAGGAAGCAGGAGGCGAGCCTTCCTAACCCCCCATTGCCAAGACCTGGGTCTGCTTCACAGGAAACGAGTTCACTAAAATTCCTCCCTATTTTCTTCAATACAGCCTGGATCAGTTCATTAGCACCCAGATTGGTGATCGTATTTCCCAAAAGCCTTCCAGGGAGATATTCCATCGAAATAAAATTCACCATTCGCGGCTTTTTTGTTTGGATCGTATCGATCGTAGCAGCCGAATTGACCATGATCTCTTCCCGAAGAGCTAGGCAGACAGCCCGATAGAACTCTTCAACGGTAGCAGTAGAGGTCGTATGCCCGCTCGTCGTAATGACTAGGTGCTTGATTTTTTGCGCGAGGATGTCGGCTTGAGTATTGATATCCATTTTCTAGACGTATACCCGTTCCACCTGAAAGGCACCAGTGAAAAACGAATTAAAAGCTCTTAAAAATCGATTCAAAGCTCGAGGTTAATATTGAATTTGATATTGACCTCGAGCTTTTAATCGTTTTGTCCTTGGGTGCCTTTCAGGTCGAACGGGTATATACCACGCTTGGGTTAATTAGATGAACAAGAGCTTAAAAAGGTAAAAAGCGAGGATGCTGAAAAAGGCGCAGAGGGGGATTGTGACGATCCAGGAGATGGCGATCTCTTTGATCGTTTGGAGGTTGATCGCTTTGAGTCCGCGCGCCATTCCGACGCCGAGCACTGCACCGATTAGGGCGTGGGTGGTGGAAATAGGGAGTCCAAGCTTCGAGGCAAAAAGGATGGTTGTTGCGGCGCCGAATTCGGCAGAAAAACCGCGGGTAGGGGTGAGCTCTGTGATCTTTTCGCCGATTGTTTCGATGACTCTCCATCCCCAGGTCGCAAGGCCAATAACAATCCCGCTTCCGCCGAGAAGGAGGAGCCAGGAGGGGAGAGGGCCTCCGAAAGAGAGGGAATTCGTTTTTAGTACGCTAAATACAGCGGCAACAGGGCCGATCGCATTCGCAACATCATTGGCTCCATGTGCAAAGGCGATCAGGGAGGCGCTTAAGATTTGGAGGGCAACGAAGATTTTTTCCACTCCTTGGTAGGGGCTTACGACCTTCTGTGGATGGTTCACGAGTTGCAAGGAGGGTTGAGTAACCCGTTGCAAAAGCGGTCGGCTGATCAGAGCGGCTCCGAGGCCGATCGAGAGGGAGAGGGAAAAGGCTGAAGTCATAGATAAGTTGAGGTTTAGCCCCTGGTAAACCAGGCTCAAAGAAAGGATTGTGAAACAGAGGAAAACAAAATAGGGGGAAAGGCGGTGAGAAGCGGCTAACGGATCGAGCGCAAAAAGGATGTTTCTCTGGATGATTGTTGTACACACCGTGGTCTTCTTCCGCTCACTATG
>CAYWDE010000271.1:0-2808 GCA_964456885.1 uncultured bacterium
GTTCAGAAGCGTCTAATGCCCCCTCAAGTTTGCCAACAACTTCATAAAAATCTTGAGTCTCATTATGAAGGTAGCTATCTATTAGATTAATCATAATTTTCCATAACCGATATTGATGTTCACTCATTTCCATTTATCTTCCTGCGATAATTACCGTTATCACTTTATTTGAATCTAAATTTGTAACAACTCGTATATTCTCAAAAATATGAACTATTTCTTGAGGAGTATTTCCTATCTTCTTTGTGCCAAAATTAATGGCGTTCTCAACAACTGAAGGAGGAACTCCCCGGCTAACTACCTCTGTTCCACTTTGAATTAATCCACGAGGTGCCATACGTTCAAGAGCATGCGTCGTGTATTCTATTCCATTTACTACTGAGCGCCCGTTTGAGGGAGAGGGCCAGTTCAGATGCCTAGTAAATTTTATTGCTTTTGCAATCTGGGTAGGAGATTTAGTTAACCTATTGAATGCAATTACACCTTTAACAGCTCCATATCCTCCAGCAATCAAAGATCCAACCTCTAGCCCTGTGGCCGCCGTAGACCGAAAGGAATGATAAACGGCATCAGATTCATCAATAGAGAGCATATCCATCATCCAGCTCTCTAATCCAGCCATTTGATTGGCTTGTGATCGTTCAACTTCCTCAATGATGTGGATCCGCTCTTGAAGGTTGATTTCCAATTCTGCTGCTCCTATGTAAGTAGCTGCAGTTTGCAGATCATGGATAGATCCGACTACAAAATCCACAACACCATGACCAACTCCAATAATAGCACTAGTTAGAGAGCAACCTAAGTTAACTGTCCTGGTAGAACCTTTGTGATTGCATGCAATCCCTGAACAGGCACACTTCTCCAGCCACCCTAGCTTTGGAGCAGTCCCTACACAATGGCAGCCATTTCCCTGTAAACAATACCCACACGTACAATCTTGTAGATTCTCATTCATATCAGAAGACAGGCCAAAATAGTCGACATATTTCATGGGGTTGTTACGAGCATAAGCATACAGATTTGGTCCATCGATAGCACCTAATGGATCTGGGCTAATCCATCTTCCTACTTCAGGGTCATAGTATCGGTAGCCGAAGTACATAAGACCAACCTCTTTATCGACCCGCTTGCCCCGATATCTCCAGGGATTACCCGCAGAAGAATCAGAAATAACACAACCTTTTTCATTGAGGATCTCTTCTTCTCCAAAAGCAGAATAACCATAGGTTTCTAAAACCTTTCGTCTCTGAGAGTCGAGAAGGCAGGTAATATTTCCCTGCAGGTCATAAAGAGGAACATAGGTTTCCTTCTTGATTTCGATAGCAATGCTTGGAGCTTCAGGGTGATTAGGATTGCTAGGGACTTTGAGCTCAAAGACACCCCCTTTTTCATCGACTGAGCCGATCTCTGTGTCTCCTAAATAGAAGAAACGGAGTATCTTCGCCTTCTTGCCTTTACATTCGATCCGTTTGGTTAAACGCTTGCCACTAGGGTCATAAGTGAATTTAACGACATTCTGGTCAGGATCTATGATAGAGACGATCTGGTTTAGTTGATTGCTTTGATAGGTCCATGTTTTGGTGCCCATCGTTTTAGTGGCAAGATTGCCATTTGGATCGAAAATATAGGTAGCTCCTTCCGCCTCTACAAGCTGATTGACACCATTGATCTTGTAAACAAACTTGTCTCTCTGAAGGCGATTGCCGACCGAATCATAAGAATACTTGTGCTCGATCTTTCCTTTCTCAAGGACAAGCTGGGCCAAAGCATTATAATCATAATCAGTGGTGTATGTCTCATCATCTAAGATGGTCTCCCGTTTTTTTATATTTTCGAGGGGATCGTATCCGCCTTCTAAGACTCGATCCTGAAAGAAGTCGGTCGATATTTCTATTCTGCGACCGGCTTCATCCCAAATCTGTTTTCTCCCTCCAAGATGGCCTGGAAGGATTTCCTCGAGAATGTTGCCCATTAGATCTCTTGAAGCCACCTGATAGCTATAGAGCTCCTTTTTGTCTTTGCTAAAGCGTTTAGCTCCTTTGACAAAAGGTCCTTCATAGAAATACTCGACAAAAGAGCCATCCGGAAGTTGGAGCGTTTGAATTTTGCCCTCTCCATCATAGATGCGCTCCACTTGGTAAGAACCAAATTCATCTTTGATCTTTTCAGCAAGGGGCATGTCGTGTGCATCAAAGGAATAGTTTATTGTGAAGGAAGAATCTAAATAGACTTCCGTGATGTTTTTATTACGGTCATAAGAAAGTTTGTAATCGATCTCCTTGCTCCCCTCTTTATAGGAGATGGTATTTAGATTGGCCTCATTGTCGCAGCGATACGTAATCGGTTCCTTAGCACCGTGATTATATTTTGCCGCAATATCCCCATAAGAATTGTACTCATATCGGAGAGTACGCTCTTCTGAAGTTCCCTTACCTAAGGTAAATGATTCAACTTGATCCGCCTGATTTAGAGTCCATTCTGTTTCATAGGCACCGGAGGGGGCATTGGGGGAAAGAAGGAGGGCTTTTTGAGCGATTTGATTTCCTAAGCTGTCATAATAGCATTCAGAATCAGCCAGGACGTGCCCTGCCTTATCTTTTGTGGTCAGTTTGATTAATTGACCGTCTATATCAAAGATTTCTTCGGTCTGATTGCCCATGGGATCTATCAAGGTGCGTTTACATGTCCTTTGACCCCATTCATTCAGAAAAGTTTCATCATACTCGATGGTTGATGTATGCCCTCCAGCATTGGTTACCTGGTAGAGGCGGCCAAATCCATCGTATTCATATTTAAGTAAGATGCTTT
>CAYWDE010000272.1:0-2797 GCA_964456885.1 uncultured bacterium
AATATTAAAGAACGGAATTTCCCTTACCATTTAATCCAATCGCTACAAACAAATGGCACCTTAATAACAGATGAGTGGTGTCAGTTTTTCAAAGAGCATAAAGTGACAGTTGGGGTGAGTATTGATGGACCTCAACACATCCATGATCAGAATAGGGTGTTCCACTCTGGCAAAGGTTCTTTCGATCTCTGTATGAAAGGGGTCTCTTTATTAAAAAAACATGAAATTTCTTTTACAGTAATTGCTGTGATTTCTTCTCATTCGATTCAATATCCCGATCTGATTTATGATTTTTTTTCTAATCTGGGAGTTCGGAGATTAGGTTTAAATATTGAAGAAGAGGAGGGGATTAACCGTTCTAAAACTTTAAGAGAAACTGATTTTTTAGAATCCTATTTCCGTTTTTTTAAGAGATTAGATGAGAGGAGCTTGGATGGGAAGCTTGAGATTCGGGAAGCGAGCTACATGACTCAGGCCCTCTACTCTGAGCGGCACCCGATAGAAAATACTCAAGGAAAACCGTTTCATATTCTCTCTGTAGATTACCAAGGGAATTTCTCCACTTTTTCTCCAGAGTTGCTGGGGATGAGCCACAAAGATTATGACTCTTTCACTTTGGGCAATATTTACAAAGATTCTTTCGACTCTGTTTTACGGTCAAATAAATTCCAAAAGTTATCTTCCTCAATTGAAAAAGGGATTCAAAATTGCAAAGATAGCTGCCCCTATTTTTTTCTCTGTGGGGGAGGGGCTCCTACAAATAAGCTTTATGAAAATGGGTCTTTTGAATCCACTGAAACATTTTACTGCAAAGCCAACATTCAAATTCCGTTAGAAGTGGTACTACCTCGATTAGAGGCAGCCAGCAAGACGTTCAGCCCATAACACATTAGCTTTATTAAAGAGGGGGGGAGCGGATAAAGCTTTATTTTGTGGGGTCAACAACTGTGTTAATAATCCTCGTGGGGATCCAGGTTGGATTTAAGTCTCCCTTTTTTAGGAATGTGATGTCTATGTAATTTTTGCGTTGAGCGCCATCAGGCAGAGTTACATCTACAAGGACATTGCAAGTAAAAAAATCTCGATTCCCCATCCCATTACTGAGCTCTCCTCTCGTCACTTGAAATAGGGGATTTTCGTAAAAATGTTTATGCCTCAATAAGATCTGCTCGGCATTTGTCACTATATTTCCACCGGGTAAATTCACAAATAAATGGGGATTAGCTATAGGGCCGAAAGCGGCTGCAAACGCCTTATAATCTTTGTTCACTTGGGCGTCTAACCAACTCAAAATATAAGGAACAGCTGGATGGGTGTCAGGAGCGATTTCAGAAAAAAACTGGATCTCGGTATCAGATTCATTTGCATGCATGGTTTCTCCAATCAAAATGGCAATAATGAAAAAAAATTTTGGGATCACTTTCATCTCCCTACTTCTTGGCTAGAGCCGCTAAGATTCTTCCTATATTTTCTTCCACAGTTTGAGCATGCGTGTCTACCTCTAAATCATAGGTGACGTTTTCGTGTACTTTATAGTATTGAGCCCTAGCACTCCCTAAAAATCGATCTCCTCTTGAGCGCTCTCGTTGCTCTAGAATTTCTAAGGGGATAGTGACTCCCACATAGAGAACTTTATATCCTTTTAGAATTTCTTTCCATTCTTCTACTTGAATCGCTCCAAAGGCTATATCATCTATGATTAAGTTGTAATTTTGAGAAGCAAGCAGCAGCGCGATATCTTTTAAAGAACGTGTGATCTTTTTTGCAAACGGACCTGCTTGAATTTCGTAGATAGGATGGCCCATAGGATCTGTAGCTGCCTTCCATGAAAATCCTAAATCAGCAGGACCTCCTTCCCAATTGTTTATTTTGTTTGGCATGAAGCCAATCATTTTAGAGCTCCTTATGGGAGAAAACTCATTGGACTCCCTTGGATTCTCTATAAATCTCAGAGACCTCATATCCTCTTTGATGTCATTCCCGATGATTGGGCGAGCCCCGGTGTTTCCACAATTATAGATCGAATCTTAGCTCAAACAAAGCCTGGTTCGATTATCCTATGCCACGATGGGAACGGAGATCATATGGGACAAAATCGATTACAAACAGTTCAAGCAATCCCTCTTGTGATCGAAAAGCTAAAAATGGCTGGGTATCAGTTTGTCACGGTTTCAGAACTTTTAACTTTCGACCTCAAAAAATAAAAGAACCAGAAAATTGACAGAAGAATCTTTTGAAAACGCTCCCTAGAACTTTTGCTTTAGAAAAAGCTTGTAGTTTACTATTATTCTTCTAAAAATTGGGTCTTTTTAGATTCTTCTCAATCAATTCAAATAAGGTAAATTTATGACAGTCGGAGTTCTGGTCAATGATCCATACATATTTCTTTCTGATGAGCCTTCTACAAACCCACCAAGTAAGTTAGAGCAAGCTGCAGTGAATCGTTTATTGGGAGATAGAAAAGTTTCTAAGGTAATAAAGGAGCGCCCGTTCGACTTTTGGGGAACCTTCGGAAAGATTCCCGCGTTAGGGCATTTATTTAGCGCCACAAAAAATAAAGAAGCGACAGGAAAAGAAAATGACCTATTTACTTTTATTTCACCTAACAAGGTCACGCAAACTCCTGTAATGTCCTCTGATAAAACGGATATGTCCGCTAACGAACATTTATACTCTATGAAACAAGATGATACATTCTCTGAATGGGAAAACATAAGTAATTCTGGATCACAAGTGGGTTCTGAAGATAGTTGGGAAAAAGTGTGACTATCTCCATGAGAAAGGCTTCGGTTTTCCC
>CAYWDE010000273.1:0-1823 GCA_964456885.1 uncultured bacterium
TCTATCACAGGTTGAGGAGGCCCTTTTATCTTTTTGCGCTTCCAGAAAAACATATCTATAAAGGGGGCAACATTTTTTCAACTTGAGCCAAAAGGGTTTTCCCCTCCTGATGAGTCACCTGAGCAATCGCCTCTGGGAAAGGCATCCATTTCCCATCGTGAATTTCAAGCTCTTGTAATTTGACAGTCCCATCCACTTCAGCGATAAAATAGCAGACCTGCTTGAAAACTCTCCGTCTTTCTAAAATGAACGTATACTGCTCCATGAGAGGCTCTTTATGCAAAAGATGAACCAGTTCGAGATTGGTCTCTTCTTTCAATTCCCGAAAAGCGGCCTCTTCGGGTGTTTCATTAGGTTCTGCATGTCCTTTAGGAAATCCCCAGTAACCGCTCCGGTTATGCTGAATTAAAAATACTTCCCAATGGCCATTATGCCTCTTTAGAGGGATAACGCCGAACGACTCGTCTTTTTGCACTGTGTTAATTTCCTTTATATGGGGCAAATATGATCGTTGAATTGTGTCCGCCAAATCCAAAAGAGTTGGAAAGGGCTACAGTCACTTTATGTGGTTTCGCACTGTTTGCAATGATATCGATCCCCTCAAGCGCAGGCTCCAGATTTTCGATATTGATTGTCGGGTGAAGGATTCCTGTCTCAATCGCTTTAATAGTAGCTACAGCTTCTAGCCCCCCAGCGGCTCCGAGACAATGGCCTATCATCGACTTTGTACTATTCATTTTGATATTACGGGTATGGGTGCCAAATACGGTTCGAATCGCCTCAACTTCACAGAGATCTCCCGCTTGAGTAGATGTGGCGTGAGCATTGATGTAATTGACCTTTTCTTTGGCAACACCAGCATCTCGCAGCGCAGCTTCTATACATGCGGCAACTCCTGCCCCATCCTCACGAGGGCTCGTCATATGGTAAGCATCACAATTGATCGCTCCGCCTAAATACTCCGCCAAAATAGGTGCGCCCCTTTTCTGAGCGTGCTCTAAAGATTCTAAAACGAGAATTCCAGCCCCCTCTCCCATCACAAATCCATCTCTCCCTTTATCCCAAGGGCGAGAAGCTTTTGTTGGATCTTCATTTTTAGTGGAAAGGGCTCCAATAGCGACAAATCCAGCAAGACCAATCGGATTAATTGCCGCTTCTGCGCCACCGCAAATCATGAGGTCTGCTTCCCCTTTTTGAATATGCTCGGCAGCTGCGTGAATAGAGAAATTAGCTGTAGCGCAAGCCGTTGAAATCGAATAGTTAGGCCCTTTAAATTCCAAATCGATCCCCAACAGGGCTCCACCCATATTTGTGATGATATAAGGGACGAAAAAAGGGGTTAACCGTTTATAGCCTTTGGAAAGGATCGTTTCAACTCCATCATAGAAAACAGTCATACCTCCCATTCCAGAACCGATGAGGATCCCGCACCGCTCTTTATCGAGTTGACTCAGTGCATCCACGCCTAAGCCTGCAGATTCGAGCGCTTTTTTTCCAGAAACCATCGCATAACGGATAAAAGGGTCAACTCTACGAGCCT
Organism: uncultured bacterium; assembly: GCA_964456885.1. GTDB lineage: Bacteria > Chlamydiota > Chlamydiia > Chlamydiales > SM23-39 > REEB52. The sequence continues at coordinate 1,541 of CAYWDE010000273.1, forward strand.
GTTTTTTGTCCATATAGTCGCCCACATCAAAATTCCGGATAGCACCAGCAAAACGGGTTGGGTACTCGGCACAAGGGAACTCCTCAATAGGGACGATTCCACTTTTGCCTGCCAGAAGCTGTTCGTAGAAATGAGTTATATCGGTCCCAAAGCAGGAGACGATTCCCATTCCCGTTACAACAATCCGTTTTTTAGCCATGCTAAACCTAAATTTTAGTTTTCAGTATAAGTATGATATCAAAAAAGGGAGACCTGGGCAATGGCACATTGAGTGGGGTTTTTG
>CAYWDE010000273.1:1833-2787 GCA_964456885.1 uncultured bacterium
GTCTTAAATTTCGGGAACCCAAAACTCAAAACAGCCTCTTAAAATTATTAGCGGAATCTTCGCTTAGGTGGTCCCCAGCTCTTTGTCCTTGGCTTCATGGGAGCCGGCTTAAACTTAGGCTCCATCCCTGGAATCACTGTAGGAGTCATCCGTTTGCCAGTAAACTTTTCAATTTGCTGAACAGTCCTTAAATCGCGATGGGCGGCGAAAGAGAGGGCTACTCCCAATGCGCCTGCACGACCCGTTCTTCCAATCCTGTGCACATAGTCTTCTGCACTCATAGGAAGGTCAAAGTTGATCACGTGGCTAATCGTTGGGATATCGATTCCGCGTGCCGCCACATCCGTTGCAACTAAGATCCGGATCGCCCCTTTCCGCATCGCTGCGATGGTGCGGGTTCTTTGCCGCTGATTCATATCACCATGAAGAGCCCCTGCTGGATGGCCATCAACGCAGAGTTTATCTGCAAGTTGGTCCGCTTGGTGCTTCGTCGCTGTAAATACGATCACCTGGCTTAAACCTTGATCGGCCAGCAAATGGTCTAGAAGACGGTACTTGTGGTCGATATTGTCAACCGTGTGAACTTGTTGCTCGATATTTGCGTGGGTCATTTCTGACGGTGCAATATTGATCTCTTGGGGGTTATTTAAGAGGCGTCTAGAGAGGTTCAATACATTCCCTTTCAAAGTCGCAGAGAACATCAAAGTTTGCCGGTTTTTAGGAGTAAGAGAAGCGATATGTTCAACAGGCTCCACAAATCCCATATCCAACATCCGGTCAGCTTCATCAAGGATGAGCATTTGGATCCGGTCTAAGCGGATTCGGCCCCTTTCAATATGGTCGATTAGACGGCCAGGTGTGGCCACCAAAATATCGTAAGGTCTTGAAAGTTGTCTGTTTTGTACAGGGTAGGGCATTCCGCCGTAGATACAAACAGTTTTAATGTGGGGTAAA
>CAYWDE010000274.1:0-2785 GCA_964456885.1 uncultured bacterium
ATTGAAAAACAGAAAGACTTCTTCCCGTTTGCCTATAATATCCGTGATAAAAAAATAGATGCTGAGCGAAGAATTTCAAGAGTCATGGAGCTGTTAGTGGAGAGCAATCTCATTCAGGAGAAACCGTGAAAACAGAAAATATCGCTTTAGTCACAGGCGCCTCTTCCGGCATAGGAGAAGCTGTCTCGAGGGAACTTGTAAAACGAGGCTGGACAGTTATTGGAGTGGCACGCTCTGAAGACAAGCTCATGCAGATCCAAAAGGAACTATCGGACTCCTTTATTCCAATGGTTTGCGATGTCTCCAAAAAAGAAAATATTGAAGCAACCTCAAAACAGATCCTCGAAAAGAACCTTTGCCCATCCTTATTTTTCTTGAATGCTGGGATTGCCGGTGAGGCTGTTATTGAAAACCCCAATCAATTTGATCTCAAAATCCATGAAAAGATTATGCAGGTCAACTACTTCGGAGTTCTTGGATGGGTTGAATTTTGGGAAAAGCCTTGCCAAGAGCATGGGAAGACCAATTTCATTGTAACCAGTTCAATCAATGCGATTTTTGCCCCACCCACAGGAAGCGCCTATTGCGCATCAAAAGCCGCCATCGCTAAAGCTTTTGAAAGCCTTTCTCTTACCTACTTTGGCACAAACTTACGATTTTCTGTTATGTATCCCGGTCCTGTTGACACTCCAGGATTAAAAGGAAAGCTACCATTCACTTGGAAAGCAGAAAAAATGGGCAAATGCATGGTGGATTTTGGCTTAAGCGACAAGTCCTACTGTGAACCATTCTTCTTTTATAAAATCCTCTGTCGTTTACTACGCGCTTTGCCGGAGAAATACACGATGAAACTCCTTGGGAAGCTACAATGATCAAAATACGAAAAGCCGAGATAGGCGATATCCCTGCATTGGAAATTCTTTTGCTCGTCACCCGGCAACATACTTTTCATTGGGAAAGCCCCGATAAATTTCAGCTTGAGGACTTCAAACAATCGACTGCAGGAGAAATCATCTTTGTTGCTGAAGATGAAGACTCTGGTATCATTGGATTTATCTCGGTTTGGAACCAAGATACCCCGGCATTTATCCATCATCTATTTGTTTCTCCCAGTCACCAAAGAAAAGGGATCGGAGAGCTATTGCTTAGAAGCCTCTTTTCTTGGCTGCCACTCCCCTACAGACTAAAGTGTGTGGCAAAGAACTTGGATGCGATTGCTTTTTACCTGAAACGCAATTGGATTGAAGTCGATCGGGGTATTAGCGAAGATAATGAATATTTGCTTCTAGAGCTACCCGCTCACAAAACATTTTCAAATATTTCAATCATCAAAGCAACTAGCGAGAATAAAGCTACGATCCAAAATCTGGGTCGCTTCTACGTCTATGATATGTCGCGGTATTGTGGATTTCTCCCAGATTGGGAAACTCCTCCTAATGGCCTGTTTGAATGCCGAGATCTCAGCTCTTACTGCGAAAAACCGGACCGACATGCATTTCTAATAAAAGTGAACAACGAATTAGCCGGATTTGTCTTGATCAACAAAATCGGGAGCTCACCGGATGTTGATTGGAATATAAGAGAATTTTTTGTTATTTCAAAATTTCAAGGGAAAGGTGTTGGAGGCTATGTTGCAGAACAGGTCTTCAGTCAATTTCATGGAACATGGGAGACCTCGCAAATGCCAGAAAACAAAACTGCTATAGACTTCTGGGAAAAAATTGTGGATCGTTACACAAAAGGTCGTTTTGAAAAAAGTTATAAGATCATTCCAAAACCGAAGCCGCATCCTAGTGATTGTTCTAAAATTTGTCTCTTCAGGAAGCCAGTGCCAATAAGAGTTGCAGCCTATCAATGATGATTCACCTAAATGTAACAGAAGACAGTTCTTTCTTAAATCTACTTGAAGAGTCATTTCCTGGGATTAAAGCGAACATCATACGTTGTGAAAAGCTCGGCTTTCCTTGGGACGCAAAAGCTTTTATAAAGGAAGAAAACGAAGAGATTCTATCTCATGTAGGTTTTATGGAATATCCCATATGCATTGATGGGAAACAACATAAAGCAGCAGCGTTACATGCCGTTTGCACGAAAGCCACCCATCGAGGACAAGGACTAGCTTCGCAATTGATTCAAGAAGCTCTGCAGTGGGCTGAAAAACAGTATGAATTTATCATACTCTACACGGGAATCCCCCAGTTTTATGAAAAATTGGCCTTTCAATGCGTCCAAGAATATCGCTTCCATCTCCCATGCAAACGGACGAAAGGATCAAAATCTTTAAAGCCACTTGTCTCTCCAGAAGATAATGCTCTCTTCAAATGTTGCTTCCACACCCGAGATTCCCTGTCGAATTGTGTCTGGATACGAGATGATGGGGATATTGCTTCTTTTAACACCTTTTTTGCAACCTACCCAACATTTTGGTCACTTCATTATAGTGAGTCTATCGATGGGATTATTTCTTATGAGATCAAAGAAAAAACACTCCATTTATATGATATTATCGCTAAAGAAATCCCCTCCTTAGACTTGATTTTAGAGCATTTGCCAACAGCTATCGACGACATCTATTTTTATTTCTCCCCTGATCGATTCACGAATGCAGCTATCCCACAACCCTATCTCTACGACCATGGCCATTTCTTAGTGCATGGAAATTGGCCAAGCACAAAACCATTCATGATTCCACCCCTAAGTCGATGTTGAAGAAACAAATGAAAAATGAACCCGTCCGTTTAGAACACTAAACCACTATTCCTAAAGAATATGAAGAACTTCTTTA
>CAYWDE010000275.1:0-2771 GCA_964456885.1 uncultured bacterium
ATATTCAAGATAGGCTTCAGATATGAGATAAAACCCGTTCAAGTAGAGGAGAGCTTTTTCGCTCTGATCCTCCTGCAGAATGATCTCCCGTATCCGAGGGCTATCTATTTGGGAAATCCTCCTTTGGAAAAATTTGATCTTTCCGCTCCTTGGGGAGAGAAGGGTGTCGATCTGTTTCCCAGAAAAATGGGTCGCATGCTCCCTTAAAAACAGGACCGCAAACTCATGAAAACTTTGTAAAAAATCCCCATCCCGATAGCTATGCTTCAAATCCTCAAATCTCTCCATAAAAGCCTTACACTCTTCAGGGCCAGGTTCGGTTTTATCAGAATGATCCGCAAGATCCAATCTATCTAAAAGTTTTTGAAACGCCCTCTCGATAGTTTCAATCTGTTTTTTTGTTTGGGAATCCTCTGTATAAGAGGTGCGGAGAGGGGTCACATAAGTGATCGCATTTTTAATATCGAAGAACGGGTTTTTATGGGGTAGATTCGAAAAAGGGTCTGCTACCGAAGCCATATGCCGACTTTCAAATTTTTTATTTGCCGAGCATCATAGCAACCTCAGATATGAACCTCAATCGGATTTCTTTTTTAAAAGAAAATTGAGAAGCCCTTCAGAACAGTCTAGAATGATCTCCATAACATCCTCAAAACCGTTTGGGCTGAAATAATAAGGATCTGGAATTGATTGCCCTTTATATTTCTTACTATAGGCTGTAGCTAATTGGATCTTATCTTTATCCTTTGGCGACCGGAGTATGAGCTGCTCAGAAATCTCCTCATCTACAGTGAGGATCAGATCGTAGGTTTCGAAAAAAGTATCTTGGAATTGCTGAGCTCTATGATCGATTAGAACTCCCCGCTTTTTAGCCGCCTCAAAACTTTTCGAATTGGGCCGCTCCCCAACGTGAACCCAACCAATCCCAGAGCTATCTGCGTGAAAGGGTAATTTCTTCTGTGCAGCTAAATGGTTAAATGTGGCCATAAGAGCAGGAGATCTGCAGAGATTGGCGTTACAAACAAACATCACTAACTTCATAGAACATCTGCCGCACAGCGGAACCCATAAGTGCCATTGACGGCACCCGGATTATTTCTGTGGCGATGGGAACAACGCAAATCTTCTTTAAGACTTTTCCAACAACCGCCGCGCAAAACGCGATAAACACCTTGAGGAGGTCCTTGAGGATCATCAGGTTCTACCACCGACGCATCGTAATAATTGTAGGCATACCAATCTTCGCACCATTCATAGACATTGCCAGCCATATCATAAAAGCCAAACGGATTTGGTGGGTAGCTCATGACGGGGGTTGTGTCTGAGCTGAAAAAGTTTGCTTGGCTCCTCTCGATCTCTGCCCCTGTAGGATAGAGGACATCTTTACCACTAGAAGCGGCAGCTTCCCATTCGGCTTCGGTCGGCAACCGTTTCCCGACCCATTTTGCATAAGCGACAGCTCCATACCAGGTAACGCCGACAACAGGGTGCTTTGCATAGCCCGATTCGATGATCAATTTTCCTGTCGACCGTTTGATCCGAGCATCGCGAAGGCGGATGATGTCATTGTTATTATGATCTTTTTCTCCACCCATTGCTTGAAGAAAACGGACAAATTGCTCGTTCGTAACTGGGTGGATGTCGAGAGCAAAGCTCCTTAGATTGACCGGATGACGGGGCATCTCATCTCGCGCTCCATCAGGGCTCCCCCGAAAATAACTCCCTCCAGGGATCACAACCATATCTGTGAAGAGGGGTTCTATCTCTTTGATTTCCACTTTATTTGGAGTGTAGTGGGAAACATGAGTATCCCGATGAAAAATAGCAGAGGGGTCTGGCTCATACTCGGGTCTTGCGATTTCTTGGGGACGGAGAACCGGTTTAGCAGAGGCCGCTTCAAGAGCAGCTGGGACCTCTTCCAATTCAAAAGCAATCTGTAAAATATTTTCCTTTTTAGGCTCCGCCTCTGCGACAGCTAGCATCTCTTTTAAAATCGCTCGCGGTGTAGGTAAAATCTCTTTCAGAGCGGCCCCAAGTTTTTGAGGGCGGGCTGCAGGATGGGATTGTAAGCAGCGGTTGAGGAGTAGATCCCAATTCTGGAGCGTATCTGGTAAAGAGTGGGAAGGGAGATCGAAACACCCTTCTGGGATTTTTCTAAAAAGGATATAATAGGTGAGCACCCCAAAAGCATAAGCGTCAATTTTTGGACTCAGCTCTACATCTAAGGTCTTTTGCTCTGGAGCTAGGAACGCATAAGCATGGATAAATTTAGAGGTGGGAAACCCTTTTGCAAGCTGTTCGCAAATGCGGGTTAAACAAATTTTCTCTCCAATCAGCCGAGTGAGGCCAAAATCGGATAGGAGAACGCGAACCCCTTTTTCAGCAGGGGCGACTAAGATATTGGTCAATTTAAGACTGCCGTGGATAATCCCCGCCTCTTGCGCATAGTCAAGGGCAGAAGCTACTTGAAAAAGGAGATCTACCCAATCTTCCTCTCTCAACCCTTTCCCCTTTAAATCGAGGTATCTCTCGAGATGCATCGTCTCACCGAGAGAGTCTACCTGAGGATCGGTCACTAAAAAGAACCGCCCATCTGCTGAAGAGACGTTGTGAATTTTGGCGATATGGGGGTGATCTAGCGCCGCTATTTCTCCGATCTCCGCCTCAAATCTCCGCATGAAAATAGGATTAGAGCAAATTTCTTCAGGCAACACTTTGAGGGCAAAAAGGCGTTTGATGAATCGATGTTCCGCTAGATAGACATCGCCAAA
>CAYWDE010000276.1:0-2769 GCA_964456885.1 uncultured bacterium
CTGTGATCAACATTTTACATAGACATAACAGAAGCATCCCCGCTATCCACTCAGATAATTTAAGGGGTGTTGAGAAGAGGTTAACGAGATTTCTGTGCCAAAACTCTTGGAGTAAACTCACTGAGATATCAATAGAGCCGCGCCAAGTGATCTGCCAGAAAATCAGCCCAGTCATGAGGATGAGGGGGAGATTTTCCACGTGGCTCTGTTTTGTGATCCAGTAGGCGGTGAGTCCCCATAGGAGAATATCGACGAGAGGCCAATAAAAAAGATCGGCGAGTTGGTGAAGCCCTTTTTTAGCGACAAAAAAATACCGAAGAAAAACCCCTTTAACTCTAAGCCACTTCATTTTCCTTTCTCCGCGATTTTTAAGAAATAATCCTCTAATGAGGGCTCTTTAATCTGGATGCTTGCGTAAGAGACCCCTGCGTGCATGATATTATTGAGGAAAGAGGGGATCTGGGTTTCTTCTAATGAGAGGGAGATCACCCGGTGTTCCACTTGATAGGATACGTTGAATTGCTCCGCTAGGCCGATCGTCCGTTTCATCCCATCAGTAATCGTTAGTCGGAGTTGATAAAGGGAGACGCTTTTGGCCAAATTTTTGGGAACGTCATCGGCAATGATTTTCCCATTCTTTAAAAAAATAGCCCGGTCGCAAAGCTCAGCCACCTCTTCCATCTTGTGGGAGGTGAATAGGATCGATAGCCCAGTCTTATCTCTTTGCTCAAGGAGGAATTTGCAAACCTCTAAAGAGACGTCAGGATCGAGAGAGGCTGTCGGTTCGTCAAGAAGGACAATTTTTGGATCGGTGAAGAAAGCTTTAACAAGCATGAGGCGAGTGATCTGTCCTGCAGAGAGGGAGGCGATCGGCGTATGTTTTTTGTCGAGGATCCCAAACCGCTCTAAGAGGGGGTCGGCCCTTTTCTCAAAATCTTCAATCCCATAAAAAAGGCCAAAATAGCGTAAGTTTTCTTTAATCGTTAGGATGTAGGGCAAACTTGTGTAGGTGCTGGCAAAAGAGACCGATTGTAAAATCTCAGAGCGGTGTTTAGCAAACTCCTTCCCAAAATAGAGGATAGAGCCAGAGGTTGCCGTAAGGGTCCCAAGTAGCATCTGGATTGTGGTTGTTTTACCTGAGCCGTTAGGCCCGAGAAGCCCTAAGATTTCTCCCTGCTTGAGATCGAAAGAGATCCCATCTACAGCTGTAAACGGTTTCTTTTTCCCGTAGGTCTTAGTGAGTTTTTTTACGCTTAATTGGTACATAGATTTTAAAAGTTAGGTAAAGTATACTCTAGAGCTAAACTGAAGGTCAATTATTTATGCATTGGGCAGATATTGAAAGATCCTTTTCTAGAGCTATGCTCCTCTCTTTTTCAAGAAAAAAGATGATGCTCACCTTCCCTATTCTCGTTTTGTGCGGGGTGCTCACCGTTTTTTGTCGCGCTGTTGCTTATGATGCGAGCGAATGGATTGCGATGAGTTTAGCGTTTCTTCCGATTCTCCTCTCGTCAGGGATCCTTTTGGCTCTAGGGGTTTTGTTGATCCGGATCCATATGCATGAAGTGAAAAACCTCCATTTAGGGTTCCGTAGATTGATTAGCGGATCGGTCGATCTATTGATGGCCACCTCTTATCTTTCGATCCCCCCGATCTTAGCCTACCTCTTCCTTTGGATCGCTCTGGGCCTCTTTTATCTTTTGCAGGAGATCCCTGGAATTGGTGATTTTTTTAGCGTTGTTTTCGCTTTTGGCCCGTTCCTTTTAATCTTTAGCTCCCTTCTCCTTTGCCTTTTCAATTTAGGGCTCCTTTTTTTCGTTGCTCCTCTTGCGGCTTTCCAACCCTATAAAAGATTCGGGTTAGGAAAACGGATTTTAACCCTTTTCCAAGGGCGTATTTTAAGCAATTTTGCCCTCTTTTTGCTCGCTTTAGTCCCGATCGCTCTCGTATCGGGACTCTTGACTTTGTCCGCTTTATTGACCAACTCGGCGCCAGATAAATCTCTTTCGGTCGCTCTAGAGTGGTTCTTTATTATGATCCCTTTCTGCGCCGTCCTCACTCCTGCAGTTATTTTTTTCTTTAACTTTGCCGCCGAAAGCTATCAGCTTTTGCAAGCCAAGTCTGCATGAGAGTAGCGATTATCGGAGCCGGGTATGCAGGTCTTGCTGTAGCATGGCACCTTTTACAAAAAAATCTCGATGTAACCGTATTTGATGGGGGCAAAGGGGCCTCTTATGTCTCTACCGGCCTTCTCCACCAATCGCCTGGGAGGCGACTCACCCCCACTTGGCGGGCTGAAGAGGGGATGAAGGCGACGATGGAGCTCCTTCAAATAGCGAGCCAAGATAGAGCAGTTTTTGAAAAGAATGGGATCCTCCGGATTGCTGCAACAGAGGAGCAAAGAAGAGAGTTTGGTGGAGAAACTCTCTGGATCCCAGAGGGGATCACAGTCTATTCAAGGCTCTATTTGGCTGGGCTAAAAAAAGCGTGCAGTCAAGCGAAATTTATAGAGGAGTGGATCCACAATTTAAAAGAGTTGGACGATTTTGATGCGATTGTGATCACAGCTGGTGCAGAGACTTTGCAACTGGTCGACTTGCCGCTCCAGAAGACGATTGGGCAGTGTCTTATTTGTAGATGGAAAGAGCCCCTTGCGATGAGCCTTTTGTCTTATGGGCATATCACTCCGACCGAAGATCCCGAATTTTGCCTGGTCGGATCGACCCACGAACATACAGAAAAACCCGATCCTAAAAAAGCGGTTGAGCT
>CAYWDE010000277.1:0-2752 GCA_964456885.1 uncultured bacterium
TGGGAGATAAGCATGGTAATTATGTCTATTTAGGGGAGCGGGATTGCACAATTCAGCGTCGCCGCCAAAAACTGATCGAAGAGGCCCCGAGCCCCAAAGTCGATGAGAATCTGCGGAAAAAGATGGGTGAATGTGCTGTGAATATTGTGAAAGCGGCGAAATACCACTCTGTCGGCACTGTCGAATTCCTCCTCGATGAAGCGGGCGATTTCTACTTCATGGAAGTTAACACCCGGATCCAAGTTGAACATACTGTGACTGAAGAGTTGACCGGGATCGATCTCGTCCAATACCAGATTCGGATCGCAAATGGGGAGAAATTGAATCTGAAACAGAAAGAGATCCAGTTCAACGGTCATATTTTTGAGTTCCGGATCAATGCAGAAAATCCGGCTAATCAATTCTCCCCATCACCAGGCCTATTAGAGCACTATATCCCTCCAGGGGGGCCCCATGTAAGGATCGATAGCGCTTGCTACGGAGGCTATCGGATCCCCCCCAATTATGACTCAATGGTCGCTAAACTGATCGTTAAAGGGCGCACTCGCGAAGAGGCGATCCGCCATGCGAAAAGGGCTCTAAAAGAGTTTCATATTGCTGGCGTTCATACGACGATCCCTTTTCACCAATATATGTTGGAAGATAAGCGGTTTTTGAACAATGAGTATACGATCAATTATATTGACAATCTGCTTGCTGAAGGCTGCAATTTTACCCGCTGAGTCGATGCCCAAATTAAGACCCCTTATTGAAAAAGAGAAAATCGCCAATCAGATCGAGACGATTTCCGCTCAAATTAACCAAGATTATAAGGGGAAAGACCTCGTTGTAGTGATGGTCTTAAAAGGTTCTCTTTGCCTCGTTGCCGACTTAATCCGTTCCCTCAATCTCCCTCTCGACCTTCAAACAGTCCAATGTTCTAGTTATGGCGCTCGGGGGGCAGAGCAGGGATCTCTTACAGTGTTGGGTGCAGACCGATTGAATATTCACAACCGCGATGTACTCATTGTCGACGATATTTTCGATACGGGTAATACTATGCTTACTCTTCTCGAGACATTACAAAAGCAAAAACCCCGCTCTCTGAAATCGTGCGTCCTCCTTTATAAACAAGAGGTCCCCAAAAAGGGGGATTACCGGCCCGAATATGTCCTTTTTGATATTCAGAATGAGTTTGTTGTCGGTTACGGACTCGACTATAAAGAGCAATACCGAGGCCTTCCCGGAATCTATATTTTGGAATCCCCATGAAAGGGATCATCCTTGCTGGTGGGAGCGGGACCCGTCTCTATCCTGCAACGATCGCCCTTTGCAAACAGCTCCTCCCTATCTACGATAAACCGATGATCTACTACCCCCTCTCTGTCTTAATGCAGGCGGGCATTCGGGAGATCCTCATTATCTCCACACCAGAAGATACCCCCCGTTTTGAAAAGCTCTTTGGGGATGGCTCCCATCTTGGACTTAGGTTTGAGTATGCAGTCCAAACGAAACCGGCTGGTTTGGCTCAAGCTTTTCTCCTTGGTGCTGATTTCATCGGAAACGAGCCCGTTGCTCTTATCCTCGGGGACAATATCTTTTATGGGAACGATCTCCTCTCTATTTTAGAACAAGGGACCCGTCTCAAGTCTGGCGGCTTGATCTTCGGGTATCACGTGAAAGACCCTGCCCGTTACGGAGTGGTCCATTTTGACTCACAGATGCGGGCGCTCGGCATTGAAGAGAAACCGACCCAACCCAAATCCCCTTATGCGGTTCCAGGCCTCTATTTTTATGGATCTGATGTTGTTCAAATTGCTCAAAAACTAAAACCCTCCCCTCGTGGAGAATTAGAAATCACCGATGTGAACCGGGTCTATTTGGAACAGGGGCGTTTAAGTGTCCGTCTTTTAGAAAGGGGGCACGCTTGGTTAGATACAGGGACCTTTGATGCGTTTCATAAGGCGGCCTCTTTTGTCCAAACAATTCAAGAGAGGCAGGGGATTAAAATCGCCTGTATCGAAGAGATCGCCTACCGGATGGGGTACATTAACCGCTCTCAACTTATGCAGCTATCAGAGCGGTACGCAAAAAATGAGTATGGGGACTACTTACGCCATCTCGTTTAGCCATCTATTTCCATCGCTGAAGAGCCCCGACTTCCCATCTCTTCCGTTTCTGATAGAAACTCTTCATCTCGAGCTCTCTTTTCTTGTAAAATCCTTAAATCGTTCTTCAGTTGAGAGAGTTCTTCTGAACTTTTTTTTTCTTTTTCCTCTAATTGAGCCACTTCTCTCGCATACAACTGGACCTTTTCCTGGAGCTGAGCTAGTTCAGTCTCCGCCTCTTTCAGAGCGACTTTGTGTTGTGAGAGGGTTGCCGCTTCCGTCTCTGCCGTCTCCTTTAATGCACCAATTGCATGATTGATCGAGCGGAGTGCAATATTCGCCCCTGCTTGAGAAATCTGGCGAAGAGGGGGTGGTATCGGGGGGTTGCTTGAGGAAGCAGCCCTTTCTCGATGGCCGTTTGTTGCGCTATCTACTGACATATCAGATCTCCTCTTCAGATTCAGGTTTTAGGGTTAAGTAATATCCTGTCCCTATTTTTTTACGATCTTTCCCCTCAACGGCTTCACTTTTCAATTGTTGAGCAATCGGGTCATCTGGCGTTATTGGCAATAAACTATCAAGAGAACTCAAAAATCTCTGTTCAGTAATTTCAAAGTCGATCCAACGGATTTCTAAATTAATACATTTAGAAACTAACCCATTTT
>CAYWDE010000278.1:0-2740 GCA_964456885.1 uncultured bacterium
AAGTCGGCTTAAAAGAACCAGAAAATCGGCTGAAATTTTTTAGTTGGATAGGTTCTGAGGAAAACTTGCATCATTTGAATGGCTGGAAAAGTTATCCTTTTCCAGCCAAAATGGGAAAGATGAAGATAGCTGTTGTTTGTGCGCCAGGCCTTGGCGATACCGTTATTATGCATATCGCCTCGCACCAGTTGCGTTTAGCTGGCCATGAGGTTGTGACGGAGACGCCCCATCGATTTGGGAAGTGGCTCGATGGGTACCAATTTGGCCCCTTTCCCGATTGCGATGCGATTTTTCTGCAGCACGATAACAGCCAAAAAGCGGAAAGGCTTCGGCAGCAAGAAAAGGCAGTTTACACCTTCTACGGCTCCCATAAAGTCTCTAAACATGGACCTCTACGAGAAGGGTTTGACTATGTGTGCGATCCAGACAAAAACATGGTGGAGAATCTCATTATCGCCTTAAACACTCTATTCAAAATTGGAGCCACGTCGGATAACGGGTTCCACCCCCCTCAAGGGCTGATCCACCGGAAACACAGGAAACGGATCGCGATCCACTCGACCAGCAGCCACCCCGATCACAACTGGCCAAAAGAGAAGTTCTTAAAATTTGCAAAATGGGCTGAAAATCAAGGATTTGAACCTGTTTTTTTACCCCTTTTTTCCCATTTAGAAGAGCTCGCCTCTTTCATCTATGAGTCGGGCTATTTTTTAGGAAACGATTCGGGGCCTGGCCACCTCGCCTCTTGTCTCCAGATCCCCTACCTCATTATCGGAAGGGAGGAGAAGCAGATGCGCCTTTGGCGCCCTGGATGGGGGCAGGGCAGCGTGATCCTTCCCCCCAGCTGGATCCCGAGATGGAAATGCCTCAGACCTTATTGGAAAAATTTTATTTCTTCAAAAAATGTTATTAATTCATTTAAAAGCAGCACATTAAAATACTAAGCGATATTAAATAGATTATTTTATAAGATAAAGGAAAGGTGACCCATGAAAGATCTTCCTCATCATATGAAGAAATTGAATAGTAAAGTGATCCGATCCGCCCGTAGGGAAAACCTCGAGGAAGAGCTCCCCGATATTCCCGTATGGAAAGACTCTAAAAGTGAGCAGAGGAAGAAGGCAAAAAGGGAAATGAAGGCAGCCACAGAGGCTAAAGTCCCTACTCATAAGACGGCTGAAGAGAGAAATCAGGAGATGAAAAAGGGGCGAGTTCCCATCTTCGATAGGAACAATGCGAAGCCAAAACACGCGAGAGCTTCGAAGAAAAAAACCCCTAGAATCTGACCCGATTCGCATGGTATACTTTAAGGATGCGCATCGCCCATGTCTCCGATTTTCACTTTACCCATTTGACCTGGAATCCCTTCCGGCTCCTCTCTAAACGCCTCTTGGGGAATTTGAACTGGGTATTCCATCGGAAAAAACATTTTTTTGAAGATCAAGTCGAGCCTTTACCTCAATTATTTGAAGAGCTAGGGATCGATCTCATCCTTTTAGGCGGCGACTTTTCAACAACTGCGCTTCCTCAAGAATTTAAGAAGGCGACCGACCTAGTGGGAAAGTTCAAACAACCCTGGCTCGCGACACCTGGCAACCACGACTGCTACACTAAACTCAGCTGCCGTAATAAACACTTTTACCGCTACTTCTCCAATCAGAGAAAAGAGATCACCGACCCGGTCGAGTTTTTTACTCAGAAAGATCATAGAATCGAGGCTCATAAAATTGGGAAAGGGTGGCGCGTCGTCACACTCGATATGGCCCATGCGTCAAAGCTAAACTCCTCTGAGGGGCTTTTTTCTGAAAAATTAGAGGCCTATTTAGAAGAGGTGTTGAAACTCATCCCCAAAGAAGAATCGATTATCCTCCTCACCCACTACCCGTTTTTCCAAAACGATGTGAAAAGGCATAACTTAGTGCGGGGAGAAGCGCTCCAAAAAATCTTAGAAAGAAACCCCCAAATTCGGCTCTATCTACACGGACACACACATCGCCACACCGTGGCCGATCTTCAAGTGAGCAACTTGCCCATCGTTCTCGATAGCGGCAGCTGCGCACAAGGGAGAAAAGGGGCCTGGAATCTGATCGACTTGAAAGAAGATGGCTGCGCCGTATCGACCTACCGTTGGGATCACAAATGGGTGAAAACCCGCACAGAAGAGTTCGGATGGACACGCAACTAGAACCCCAAGTAGAGCCCTGGTTTTCTGAAGGGCTCCGCTTCAAATGCACCGGCTGCGGAGGGTGCTGCACCGGCTCCCCAGGCTATGTCTATCTCTCTAGAGCCGATATTGAGAACCTCTCAAGCCATTTCAAGATCGGGGAAGAAGAGTTCCTCAAAAAGTATACCCGTTATATCGATGGTCAATACGCCCTCTTAGAACATCCAGCTCCGTATGATTGCATCTTTCTCGAGGATAAGAAGTGCACAGTTTATGAAGCGCGCCCCTCTCAATGCCGCACATTCCCTTGGTGGGTCCACCACCTAAGAGAACCGAGTGACTGGGAACAAGCAGCTAAAAGATGTGAAGGGATCAACCATCCAGATGCGCCCCTTATCCCCTCTCTCCATATCCAAGAGCAGTGCCTCACCTATCTAGACAATCTGCTTGACCAAAACTTCGATCTTTAACCGAGACGCCTCTTTCCTCTGGAATGGGACCAAGTTGCCAAAATCCCCGTTCCAATCAGGATGAGTCCCCCTAAAGTTAATGGGGCCCGCTCACTTACTGTCGCAA
>CAYWDE010000279.1:0-2723 GCA_964456885.1 uncultured bacterium
GTTCTGATAAATAAGCTCTTATTCTGTAAGTGATAAATAATGCAAAAATAAATGGCAGCGAAAAAAGGACTGCCTCTATAAGATTGCGCCACATATTTTTTAATGTTAAGCCAAAAAAATCTAAGCAGCATTCAGATTTTTTTATTAACCAAAAACAGAGCAGCGAGGCTACGATTAATACGACAGGGACAAAGACCTTATTTAACAAAGGATATATCGCGACATAAATATTGAATAAATTAATCGAATAAAAATAAAGAGCAATAAAAATAAAAAAGTATACGATACTCCTACTAACATTGTTATTAACCCGTAAAATCTTGAGCTTTTCTTCGTAAGCTTCCGTCAAGTTTTGATTCGCCTCTCGGAGACGTTGACTCATTCGTTGAATAAAATGACTTTCTATTTTTGAATACAGAAGCTCGGTATTTGCTAAAGCATGAAATTTCTCTATGGAGAAAATAAGTATTTTTGAAGGTTCTAAAGCTCTTAGAGAAGCAGACCGTTTTTTATTCTCAAAATAGGCCATTTCTCCTGCCCATTCTTCAGACTTCAAAACTCCCAACACTTGAAAGCTTTTTTGTTCGGGAATCTCTTTGATAACCTCTGCACGCCCTTGCATAACGAGATAGATGTCTTTTTCGTCATCACCTTCTCTCGTAATCCAGTCCCCTTTCTGGTAGCTCTGCATATGGATAAAAGGCAATATAGAAAAAATCTCATTATCAGAAAGATCAGAAAAAAGTTGGGTTTTTTTTAAGAAAGCTATTATTTGTGCATCATACGCCATGCTTTGTCTTATATCGAATTAAATAAATTTTTAAAATCTTTTCTTTGGGGAGGGGTCTCATGAGTTGAATCGATTTTTTTTTAAATAGCTTCTAATGCTATATTCAACGTACAGACTTTTTCATAGGCTCAGACAATGGATGCCCTCACCAAAACACTTGTTCGCTATATGTCTAGTAAGACAAAAACAGCTCTATCTGCCAAACATACAGAAGTTCTGAATTTTGCTTTTGAATATTACTTAAAAAACAAGGTTGGGCCTCTTCATCAGGGGATTGAAAAAAATACTCAGGTCAGCAAAGAAGAGCTAGAAAAATTATTTCCTCAAGGTCTCATCTCTGTCTATTCTTGGCTCGGAATTCCGACCCATTCAGGACAAGGAATTTGCAAATCAGCGGTGACTATTCAAGTAGATGATTACAGAGAAGTCTATCTCGATTATGCAAGCACTACTTTCTTCCGCAAAGAAATAGCCGATTGTTTAAAAAGCTATATGGAAAATCCTCAGTTGTACGGAAACCCAAGCAGCAGCCACCAATTAGGCAAATTTGCCTATCAAATCTTACATAAATCTCGTGCTGCTATAGCAGAATGCCTCACTGTAAATCCGGGAACGATTTTTTTTACAAGTGGAGGGACAGAGGCGAACAATTTAGCCATCAAAGGAATCGCTTTCAATTACCTCAAAAATCACGGGGTTGGAGGGCAGATCATCAGCTCAAAAATAGAACACTCTTCCGTCCTTAACTGTCTTAAATTCTTAGAGACTCTTGGATTTCATATCATCTACCTAGATGTGAATCAAGAAGGCGTTGTTTCTCCTAAAGATGTGGAAAAGCATTTAAAAAAAGAGACCGCGCTTGTGTCAGTCATGGCAGTGAATAATGAGATTGGAAGCAAAAATTCACTTTATGAAATCGGGAAAATTTGTGAAAAAGCAAACGTCCCCTTTATGGTCGATGCAGTGCAAGCATTCGGGAAAATCCGTTTGAACCCCATCGAACTAGGCATCTCTCTCCTCTCCATTTCTGGGCATAAAATATACGGCCCTAAAGGAATTGGTTGTTTATATGTGAAAGAAGGCCTCTCGATCACCCCTTTACTTCATGGAGGAGATCAAGAACAAGGAATCAGAGGGGGCACTGAAAATGTAGGATATATAGAAGCTTTCTCTCTCGCGGCTCAATTAGCCCACCAAGAGATGGATAAAGAACTGGAACGCATTTCCGAATTACAAGCCTATTTTTTACACCATTTAAAAAGGGTTGAGCCAAATTACCTACTGAATGGAACTCTAGAGAAAAAGGTCCCCCATATCCTAAACATTGCATTTCGAGGAATCGATAGCGGATCGCTTCTTTTAAGTTTAAATCATATCGGAATTTACGTTTCCGCCGGATCTGCATGCACAGCGGGCAATAAAGAATCTTCTCATGTGATTCAAGCTTTAGGTGTTGACACAACTAAATATGGCACAATTCGATTCTCATTCGGATTAAATACAAAAAAAGAAGATATTAATTATTTAATTAAATATCTTCCTCAAATTCTTTCTCAATTACGGAAGACTTAGAAGCCGCTTGTGATTTAGACTTTTTCTTATCATAATTTTTACAATAAGTACCTAAAAGCAAATCTCCTATTGGGAAATAGATAAACCCAAAATTTAGATTAGCATTTTTATGATGGATCTCATGCAAATCCTTACAATATTTAAACCACGAGTCTTGCCAAGTGTTATGAATATATTTCATGTAATACTCAGGTTTATGCATTCCTACATGAAAATGATCTTCAAATTTATACCAAAAAGCAAATGTTGCGACATTTAAAACAGCCATTAAAACTAAATAATGCCAACTAAAACCAATCAACAACAAAATAGCAGACTGAACTAAACAGGTAACGACCCAAGCAGCAAATACATTTGTGGG
>CAYWDE010000280.1:0-2711 GCA_964456885.1 uncultured bacterium
TTTTCAAAGCGAGGGGCAGGTCCTATGGTGGAAATTTTTGAGAACCGAATAGAAATATCCAATCCTGGTCTTCCCCTTATCGATACGCTGCGCTTTATCGACGAGCCCCCGACGTCTAGAAACGAAGCATTGGCGAAATTTATGCGACGATTAAATTTATGCGAAGAAAGAGGCAGCGGCATAGACAAGGTGATTTCTGAAATAGAAATCTTTCAGCTTCCTGCTCCCGATTTTCGCACCTCATCACAAAGCACTATCGCTCTTCTGTACGGGCCTCGGCAATTTGCTCAAATGGACTTCGAGGAGCGCATTCGGGCTGCCTATCAGCACGCTTGTTTGAAGCACATATTAGGCGAGAGGATGTCAAATGCCTCTCTGCGCGTACGGATGGGAATCACGCAACCCAATTACTCGATGGTTTCTCGTATCATTCGAGACGCTGTCCGAGCATCTCTCCTTAAACCTTACGGAGAAACTGGTTCTGGCAAGGGTGCTTCTTATCTACCTTTCTGGGCTTGAATGATTGTGATTGAGATCTCTTCCGGTCACTGTGATTTATCTTTAAGTCATTGATTTTTAGCCATATTGAATTGTGACTGAATTGTGACTGAACAGCCTCTCTTCGGGCGGAATTTCGACCTATCATATTGATTATCAGTTTGTTTGAATTATACGCGGATTGTACTTCAGACCAAAGCTTTGATAGTGGTTCTCGTTTATTTGTATTACTGGTTTATGTTGGGATTTATAAAGTTTTAAAAATAATAAAAACAGTTTATATAATGTGTTTAGTGTTCAATTTAATTTGAGTGAAATATGGCAGCACCAAAAGGGCATATCCCATACGCCGGATGCGAAAAAGGTGGCGATTTAGGTGGACGACCTGAAAAATATACTCAGCAGAGAATTGAGCAAGAAGCTGATGCTTTCCTCAAATGGATGACCCGTCCTGAAAGTATCTGGTACAAAGATTTTGCCTTGGAAAGGGGGTATTCTGCCGAATATCTTTCCATTTGGGCCAAATCGAACAAAAGGTTTTCTCAAGTTTATGAGAGGGCCAAGGAATGGCAGCAGTCGAAGCTTGTCAAAGGTGGTCTTCTCAATCAATTCAATGCCGGATTTACGAAATTTGTCATGAGCAATACTTGTGGTTGGAGTGACAAACAGCAAATTGCTGGAGATGTAGCAAATCCTCTAGCATTTTTGCTTCAGGGGATAGATGGCTCTTCCAAGGATTTAGTCGATGACGACAAATGATCTGGCCCAGGCAGCAAAGCTGTTGAACGATCCTCTGTGGCGCCTGAACAATCTCTATTGGATTATCGACAAGTCAGGGAATAAGTCCCTCTTCAAATTGAACTGGGCTCAAGAGTGCCTTTATCAAGACATGTGGTATTGCAATATCATTCTCAAGGCCAGGCAGCTTGGAATCTCAACCTTCATTTCTCTGCTCTTCCTCGATAGGTGCCTTTTCAATAGTAATCAGCATGCTGGGATCATTGCCCATACCCGTGAAGACGCCGAAGTGATGTTTCGCCGAGTGAAATTCGCTTATGACTGGTTGCCCTCTGATCTAAAAGCAGTCCGATCCGTCAATACGGATAACGCTCGAGAGCTTCAGCTGTCAAACGGCTCGTCTCTTCGTGTAGGAACTTCAATGCGGTCAAGTACTCTTCAATATCTCCACATTTCTGAATTTGGAAAGATCTGCGCTAAATTTCCTGATAAAGCGCGAGAGATTGTCACTGGTTCTCTGAATGCCGTCGCTCCTGGACAATACGTCTTCATCGAGTCGACAGCTGAAGGTCGAGAAGGATATTTTTACGAAATGTGCAAAGAGGCTCAAAAGATCAAAGATTCAGGCAAAAAATTGACGCCTTTGGACTTCAAGATGCACTTTTTCGCCTGGATTGCTGGAAATGCCTATAAAATCAATCCGACAGGGATAACTATATCGAATGAACTATCAGCCTATTTTGACGGCTTGGAAGTCAAATTAGGTGGCAAGTTAGATTCTGAGCAGCGAGCTTGGTATGCCAAACGTGCCTTAACTCAAGGCGACGACATGAAAAGAGAGTTTCCTAGTACTCCTGAAGAAGCGTTCGAGTCTTCAAACGAAGGGCTCTACTAAGGAAAGCAGATTTCAGAAGCCCGGCAGCAAGGACGACTTCGTAAAGTTTATTATGACGCAAATGTGTCCGTGTATACCGCCTGGGATCTCGGCTATAACGATTCTACAGCCATCTGGTTTTTTCAGCGGGCGGGACAAGAAATCCATCTCCTTGAGTATTACGAGAATAGTGGGGAGCCTCTCACACATTATCTTCAATATCTCAAAAGCAAGCCCTACTCCTATGGGAAACATTTAGTTCCTCATGACGCAGCCGTCCATGAATACAGCACTGGGCTATCAAGAGTAGAGGTAGCCAAGAGTCATGGGACCAATTTCACGGTCGTTCCAGATATTGGGATTAATGAGGGGATAGATGCTGCCAGAAATCTACTGAATCGTTGTTGGTTTGATGAAGAAAAGAGCCTTAAGGGCGTGCATGCTTTAGAAAACTATCGAAAGGAGTGGAATGAACGTCAGGGGTGCTGGGCAAGTCAACCGCTGCATAATTTTGCGAGCCACGGAGCTGACGCTTTTAGGATGCTGGCAGTAGGCCTTGGGCAGTTGGTCAGCAAGGGATTGTCTGCGGAAGAATGGAAAA
>CAYWDE010000281.1:0-2679 GCA_964456885.1 uncultured bacterium
AGAAGAGCGGCGTGTGGGTCGGGCCCACATCTCGGCCAAAAGTTCTTCTTTGGGTCGGTTGAGAACACGGCGATGCTGACCTACAACATCGCTCTCGTAAACTTCACGCTGACGTTGCGGCGATAAGAAGGTTGGATCAGCCAAGACAACCCCTCTCAGTCGCTTGGGGTTGTGGCTGGCGACCATAGCTGCTGTCATCCCTCCCATAGAGTGGCCAAGCAAAAAGGGAGAGTCTAGCTTAAGTGTGTCGATAAAGCCGATCACATCAGCGGCGAGATACTTATAGTTGTAACCATGATCCGGGATGCTAGAATTCCCGTGGCCTTGAGCATCTGGCATAATCACATCGTAATCCTCCTCTAGCGACCGGGCTAAAGGAGCCCAGCATGCTCCATTTGTCATTAGCCCATGCAGTAGAACAACAGGGGGCTTGTTGCCACCGGTTCGGAGATAATGTATGTCAATTCCATTTACTTTACAGGTTCCTGTTATCCAGCTAGCCATTGCTCACTCAAATTATCAACTTTACTCAAAAAGAAAAAGGGTGGGAGTTTCCCGGGCCTTATGTATTGGAGGTGGAGTGACTCCTGGCGAGATTGAAGCTCTCATTCCGGGAGACGAGGCGCCACTCCTCCATTTCAGAACTTTTTGTTGTCATCAAATGAATTTAGCAAAGATCATAGATCTAATTAAATATGAGAAAAATGATGTTATCAGAAAGAGAGAAGCTGGTTGTCGACTGGTATGATCAAAATGCTGAGGTTTGGGCTAAACAAAGAAAATCAATAGACGAACCTTCTTTTTGGGCTCAAGAATATGCCTATTTTGAACAATTGCAAAAACCACAAGGTAAGCTGTTGGAAATTGGATCGGGGTCTGGGAGAGAGGCAATTGAATGGATCCAGATGGGATACGAGTACAGTGGAATCGATACGTCAAAGGCTTTGATTCAGATTGCCAGGCAAACAGCACCGTTAGGACATTATTTTCATACCTCAGTTTATGAAATGTCCTTTCCTCCTAATACTTTTGACGCTTTTTCTTCATGGGCTATGCTGCCGCATATTCCAAAAGAACGTATTGGCTTAGCGTTAGATGCGATTCGCATTGTTTTAAAGTCCAAGGCACAGGGTTTTATTGCTATGAGGAAAGGAACGGGAGAAAAACAAGAACCGGAAACGGGTCGTTGGTTTTCTTACTATTCTCAAGACGAGTTTGAAGCTATATTGATTAAACATGGCTTTGAAGTTTTATCAAAAAAACGTAAACAAAGTCG
This sequence comes from uncultured bacterium, assembly GCA_964456885.1. Lineage (GTDB taxonomy): Bacteria > Chlamydiota > Chlamydiia > Chlamydiales > SM23-39 > REEB52. Next base: position 1,277 of record CAYWDE010000281.1, read on the forward strand.
AGTAGATCTTGTCTGGCTCACATTTTTTGTAAAGTCAGAAAAAATAAAGTAGGTATATCTTAAAACCCGAAGAAGAGAGGGGATTATGTTAGCTCAGGAATATTGGAATGGAATTGGGTCAAAAAAAGATTTTGAAGATCCGATCTATCTTGATAAGCTCTCTCGATTTTTGTCGCCTCAATCTCAAATTATCGAGTATGGGTGCGGTTATGGTCGTGCAATGCGTATTTTGAGAACTGGCGGGTATCAGAATCTTGTTGGATTTGATTTTGCATTGAGTATGATAACGCGAGGAAAACAAGAAAATCCCGATCTTGATTTGAGGTTTTTGGACAAACCGGGAACGATTCCTTTTCCAGATGAATCTCAAGATGCTGTTGTAATCTCCACTGTCCTTTGCTGTATTGCTGATAAGAGAGAATTGGCCGAACTAATGAGCGAAATTCTACGGGTTTTGAGAAAAAAGGGAGTTTTATACATTACCGATTTTCTTGTTTGTGAACACCCAAGATATCGAGACAAATACGCCCAAGGGATGCAAAAATTTGGAGAATGGGGCGTCTATACAACCAATGAAAATTTGACCGTTCGGCATTTTTCTGCACAAGCGATCCTGGATCTCTTAAAAGAATTTGAGATTGAGTGGTTTGAGCAATTTGATTTCAAGACTATGAATCAAAACCCTGCTCGTACCTTTCATTGTATTGCTCGAAAAGCGGGATCGACTTCTCATTTTTGAGTTATTCGATATGAATCATTAGCAATCCTTAAAAAAAAGCCCGAGAATTTCCGGGTCTTATGTGTTGGAGGTGGAGAGGTGCATGGCGAGCTGAAGCTTCCATTCCGGCAGATGAGGCGCCTCTTTTCCATTTCAGAATTTTTGATTGGAGTCTTTTGAATTAATTTAGTATGATCCATTTGAAAAACGTTTACTTTAAGGATGATAATTCTATGAAATTAAATAAGAAAGTAATAGTGATGGCTCAGCTAAGTGCTATAATAGAGATTTTTCTGGGTACTCTTGCTTGTTTCATTCTACCCCAGGCATTTTTAATCGGGTTTTTGATTGGCTTGGGTGGAGTTATGATCTGGTTTTGTGTGGGTCATTTTTTGATTCAAAGCTCCAATCCTATTTGGCGAGCCCAGCTTTGGGAAAGGTATTGTATATCAATAGCAAAGCGTCAACCAACAATCAATACACTGATATTTGATAACTTCTTCCTTGTTTTACTTTTGGTATATGCATTAATTGTAAAGGATTCAGTTATTGCCTGTGGATTGCTAGGTGTTGCCGCGGCTGTTTCATCCATAACATTAGTCCAATCATTCATTGATAAGAGATCGTCCTATTAAAGAAAAAGGCCCAGATTTTCCGCGCCTTTTGTGTTTGGAGGTGGAGAGAT
>CAYWDE010000282.1:0-2660 GCA_964456885.1 uncultured bacterium
ATATCGCCTAATTTTGCCAACGCCTCGACGACAACATGGCAAGCAGAATTGTTTTCACTGTCGTTGGAATTTTTGGTCAGAGGTTTGAAGCCGCATTCATGCAGTGTATAGATAGCATCAGCCACACATTGATCGCGGTAGAGGTTCTCAATTTTGTAGCGTCCTTGTTTTTTCGGCCGCTCACCCCCTCTGAGGAGGTCAATGGTAAATTGACGTAACTCAATTGGCAAAGGGTATTCTTGTTCAAGGAATTTTGCTGTCAGCTCTTTTGCTGCGTCCCATGCAATTGGATCATGTTTGGCAAGGTCTACCAGATTTGAGGTGCGTTTTCCGGTAAATCGGATTTTCACAAAGGGGCTTTCCTTTCCACATAGAGCTTTGATTAGCCATTCTAGATTGATGCCAAGAGGGAAGGGCTCATAGATGCGGCCTTTTTCTGTGGTCGCTTCGATTCCTGTTCTGAGCATGAGGACCATTTTGTAACGTTCCATGCCGTAGGGCTGATAGAGCTCGGTCTGAAGCTTTTTAGAAATCAGCCTTTTAGCTTGTTCATAGTTCATCAAAGACTCCTATCGCCCGCTGACTTCTTCAGCTTTTTCTATGGGTACGATCTTTGACTCTTCTCCTGAAAGAGTGCGTGCGAGTCCTTTCATGGCGTGGCGTCTTGCACTTTCATTGCCTTTGACATAGCGGAAGACCATGGAAGGGGTTTTCCAGCCAAAGATCAGCTGCATATCTTTGACATCGATATGATTGCGGGCTGCAAATGTAGCTGCTGTATGCCTTAATGAATGGAAGGTGATGCGGTCACGAGGGCCTCGATCTTTGTTAAATCCCAACTTATCGACAGCTGCCTTAAAAGATTTTGGGGGCTCTATTAAGAGCGATCCATCTTTTTTTGTGAAAACGAATTCACCTGTTCTTCCTGGGATGCGGCGTTCGAGTAAGGCTATTATTTCGGGTTCCAAATAAATTTCTCGGGAATCTTTATTTTTCGTCTCTGTTAAGAGGGCTGCATTTCGAGCTAAATCAACATGTTCCCACTTGAGACGGGCAGCTTCGGAAAATCGACAGCCTGTGTAGGCACAGAATAAGGTGATATCGTGTGTCAGTGGATCTGATGTAGCAAGGTGTTGGAGAATGCTTTTCAATTCTTCAGGAGAGAGAATGCGCAATCGAGCGTTGTTCACTTGCTTGACGGGTATAGCTGTTGCGGGATTATCTCCGATTTTAACCAGCTTGCGCTTGGCTGCAAGCTTCCAAATACGGAAGAATGTTCCCACAGCGTATTGCTGTGTCCGAGGTGTTAACTTATCAGCCCGCATTTGGTCAACCATCCGTTCTATATCCACGGAGGTGATAGAGGTTAAAGCTTTATTTCCCATCAATGGGTTAATCCGATTTTGGAAATGAGAGACTTCTTTTTTCCATGATGCAGGCTTGATGCGAGCTTTTAGGACTTGCTGGTAATCTTGTTCCCAAAATTCAGCCAGAGTCAAACTTTCAGCTTTCAGAATGGCTTGAGTTTTTTCTTGCATAGCCCGTTTTTCTTTTAAGGTCCTAGGCCCTGTTCCTACGCTTTGGTTTTTCTGTAATTCGGCTAAAACGCCAGCTGCTCGTTTTTCTGTCCAATTGGCCCGTTTTCTCTCACCATTGATTTGTTCTTCCCAAGACTCACTGGCCCAGCCAAGAGCTTCTTGGACCATTTTCCCATCAAGTTTGTAGAAGATGGTGTAATAGCGGTCTGGAAGTAAGCCATGCTTTCTTGTTGGGTGTTCGCGGTAACGTACGCCTTGAAATTTTGATTTGATCCATCCCATTGAGGACTCCTGTCTAAAAGTTGTCCAACCCTTGTCCAACCAAATTGTGATGACGCTAGAAGCGTCCAAGGGAATCTTTGAGAACTCAGATTACCTCGTAAATATTGGGAAGTCAACAGTTTAATGGTGGATTAGGAAAGTTAGGGAATCGATTTAAAAGGGACTGTAAATCCCCCATCTTCGGATTTCGGCGGTTCGAGTCCGCCCGCCCCCATTCGTCTTTTGAGTAAATTTCCACGATCATGCCTCGGCCGTACGGAGTACTGCCCATCGTCATGATCCTGAAAATTTACCTCAAAATCCAAACGGGGGTGCCCCCCAACCATAATTTGACACATTTCTGAGATCACTAGTCGGGCGTACGGAGTACAGCCCTTCCTTGTGATCTCAAAAATCTGTCCAAATTCTGAGTTGGGGTCAAGCCCCCCATCATCTCATCGGTAAATTTCAAAAATCGCTCGTCGGCCGTAAGGAGTACAGCATTTCGTCGTGATCTCAGAAATTTTCTATACGATCTGAATCGATGTTTCGCTCACGTTATTTTTTTAATTTTGAAAGATAGCTTAGCAAATCTAAAAAATTTAATGAGAAAATTGCCTGAATAGCCGTTTGCCTTTCGTCTGGGGACAGATTGGATACAGGGATGTTTATGAGAGTTTTAGCTAGGGATTGTAAAATTGGGGGGTTGGCGATTGCTGAAATGCCATACTCGATAATAAATGCTATTTCACTCATTGAGATCGTTTGTGAAACCACTAGAGCAGCTAAAGCTTGGGGTGTGTTTATCAAGTAGTTTATTTTGTGATAGAGGTTCTTCTCTTCGCTTGAAAGAGCTGACAT
>CAYWDE010000283.1:0-2636 GCA_964456885.1 uncultured bacterium
TAAAGGCTCAACGAGAAGAGCAGCAAGAACAACTTGAACAATTGGAAAAAGCGGCCCAAGAGGAAAAAATTGGGGAGATGCTGCAGCAAAAAAGAGCCGAGGATCTAACTCTATCTCAAGAAAAACTTAAAGCAGAAGATACAAATCCTATAGATAATAGCATTAGAGTGATTGAAGCGGAAATTTCCTCTTTAGCAATCAAGAAAAAAGAGCTAGAAAGGAAGAAAAGAAATTTCGCGATCATTATCAAGTTTCAAGAAGAGACAGCGAAACTTTTACGGGAATTTGCTGGGTTGATTGTCTACAATGGATCAAAAGAGGTTCTAAGGAGAAACCAGACGATTGAAGCTTGTGAAAAGTATATATCTCTCTACGATAATCGAATTGATGAAATTAGAGCCCTTTATATGAGCGACCTAGAAACAACATAACCGAAACCAGAGAAATATCTCCGGCTTTCTATTTTTCTGAAAAGGTATAAAAGAGAGTTTAAGAGCGGTCGCGCTCTTCACCCTCTTCCTTAAACCAAAACCCTTTCCTCTTTTTCTTTTTGCGAGGTGCTGGGGCGAGTTCTTTGGTTTGAGGGACGATTGGAGCTCCAGGTAAGCTCGTAATCTCTACAGGTCGCGGAGAGACTCTCAAAGTCTCTGAAGCCTTCTCAATCCCCTTCTCAAGGTCTAAGAGAGGGGCTTTGCTCTCTTTGATAAGGGGTATTTTTACAACCTTTTTCTCTTGAGCTGTCCCCTCCCCTTCTTTCTTGATAGGAGCTATTTTCTCGTAAGAAGTATTGGATTCTAAGTTCTTTTCCCCTTCTTGAAGAGAAGAAGTTCTCTCTTTAGGAGCTCTTTTCTCTTCAGAAAGGGAGAGGAGCTTTTTTACCATCTCTTCCCGAGAAGAGCGTGGGAGAGGATGCCGAAAAGGGCTCTTTGAGGCCTCTGGTATGGGGGCGCTTTCTTGATCGTGAGACACCGCCTCAATGAGCCGGTCGAGGTCTGGTTTTAGTTTTTTAAGCGCTTCACGAAGAGGGGCCTCTTGGGGATCTTTTGTAAAACTAGAAGTGGAGAGTTTTCCGATCGCCTCTTGCACCTCTGCAATTAGTTTTTCCGCCTGTCTTGATAAAGGGGCTGCCTGTTTTTTGCCCGATTCTACTTCCCTTGAGCTTTGAGGAGCTTCTCCGATCCATTTTTCCACCTGTTCTTGGACAGAATGGAGAGTCGTTAATAGGCGAATAGGCTGCTTCAATAAAGGGGAATCGGCAGAATCTGGCATCCAATCAGAAGGGATGAAAAAACGTCTAGTTAGAAATAGAGAAGCGGGAACCTCTTTGACCGTAAGAGGAGTCAAAGCATGAACGAGTTTAACGAGAAGATCTTGGGCTCTGGACCATTCTGTTGGATTCAAGTTCATAAACTTTCTAAAAAGGTTGTTGACAATATCATAGAATACCATGAAATTGAAGACAACAAATTAAATAATTTTTTATGCAGTTTGATTCGATCCTTATTATATTTGTTATACTGGGCCTCATAAGTGGTTTATTAGGAGGTTTGTTAGGGATTGGTGGAGGGATGGTCACCGTCCCCGCTCTCTATTATATTTTCTTTAATTCAGACCACAGTATGCAGATCGCGGTCAGCACCTCATTGGCAGCAGCTTTCATCACCTCGGCAGCCTCAACTTTTTTTCAGGCTCGGCGAAGAGCGGCTAAATTCTCGATTTTAAAGTGGATGATACCAGCACTGATTCTCGGTTGTATGATCGGGGCCGTAACAGCCCATTTTACGCCAAACGCTGTTCTCAGGATGGTGTTTGGTGTAATTGCTATTTTTTTAGGGATCTACTTTTTTTTCCCAAAATTTCCCGCTCTTTATATCGCCCCAGCCCCTAACAGAAGCCTCTCTGGGTTCGCTCTTCTCATCGGTTTTTTATCAAGCATGCTCGGAATTGGGGGTGGAGCTGTCACTTTTCCCGTTCTTTTAGGCTACCAAATACCTATCCAAAATGCATCGGCAACCGCCTCTGCCGCAACGCTGATCACTACTTGTGTCGGATCTCTTACCTATTTAATGATCGGGTCGCAAAATTTAAGCTCCCCTCATCAGTTTGGCTATATCGAACTGCCAGCTTTTATTGGAATTAGCCTCGGAGCTCTCCTCACCTCTTCATTCGGGGTAAAACTCGCACACACACTCCCTATTGCCCATATCAAACGGGTATTCGGGATCTCTCTATGTTTAATCGGAATAACAATGCTAGTTATTTGAAACAGAAGGAGTTAATAAATTTAGACGACCAGAGAAACACCCGAAATAACGAGACCCATTAAGACGCTAAATAGCTTTGTTAAAATTTCTAGTACTATAATCTGCTTTTGCCTATTCTATATTCGATTTTTCAAAGAACAATCCGTAAAGGAGGATTTATGGCTGCTATTGCTCAACCATTACACCCAGGTTGGATATTACAGGGAAGTGATAATAAGGACAAAAATGGGCAACAACACCGTCTTACTGAATATGTGGAATTTATTTTGGAAAATCCAGCGCCTAAATGGATGTTATGGCCTGTTTCTGTAGGCTCGAAAACTATCATCGCGGAGACTAAAGGGATTATTTATCGAGCTCATAGTCAGGCTG
>CAYWDE010000284.1:0-2626 GCA_964456885.1 uncultured bacterium
ATATCCACCATGCTTTTATTCCTGAGCCAGACGAGATATCATTTGGAGTTAAATCTCCATTTTTAGATGGATGCCACTGTTTTGCTAGATTGGGATTTTTTAATTGTAACGTATTCTCTCTTGGAGCTAATCCTAAGGCTTGTTCAATTGAACGCCCTTTCTTTAATGATTCTATTACGTGTGTATAGGCGCGTTGATAGTGTTTCGCCGCTTCTTTCAGAGTTTTAAACTGATTGCCCTCTATTTGAATGGGGATACCAGTCGTTTTTGAGGCAAAGCTTGGGGGAGGTTCGAGACCTACTGCTTGTTCAGGAGACCAACCTTTTGAAAGACGATAATCAACTGTATTGCGTGATTTACCAAATGCTTTCGTGGCATCCTCAAGGGAGTCATATTCCTTTCCTTGAATAATAATTTTTCTTTTATTAGATGGTTTGGTTGTTTGTTCTTTCTTTGGACCCATTTTACGGTTTTCTTAGCCTGTAGGAATTAATAGGGAACGGGTATAAATAGCTGTCAAGCCAAGGTTAAAATGTCACCTTCTTTGAGGGGGGTGCCTGATCTAGCTATTAGATTGGATAAGGCCAAATAATGTACCACTAAATATAGCGAAGATCGTAGCTGTTGTGCTGTTAATCGCTCTATTTAAAAGAGTTTCGGTTTGAGATTTGGCAAAAAGCGCTGCTCCGCCAAATATCAATACGCATGCGAAATTGAACCCCACATAATAGGCTAGCGCATTGGTAGCTACAGCAGTGATCGCAGCGACGAGAGTTTTCGATAGAAATTTTAAAACACGTTCTTTTCTGCTGTAGATCCTGCCCGTTTCAGGGTCCTTAGAAAAATTGAAGAGATATCCAGAGTAAATGCCTCCAAGTGCACCAGAAGTGAAACTTGGTAAAGGACGAAGGGTGGAATAGAGAGACATGAAAACCTCCTTTTTTTACAAAGAATATAGAGGAGATTTCCATTAAAGAGAAACCCACAAAAAGAACATCACTTCTCTTTGTGGGCTTCTAGAGAATCTATTTCTCTTCTTCTTTCGCGTCGGCAATGAGCGCTTCAGAGAGGAGAACAATGCCCGCCATCGATACAGCGTGAGTGAGGCTTGTTTTTACGACTTTAGCTGGGTCGATCACCCCTGCTTTGAGGAGATCTTCCACTTTTTCAGAGAGGGCGTTGAAGCCAAAACTCTTCTCTTTCTTCAACACTTCGTCGAGGATGACAGAGCTATCGTGTCCCGTGTTAGTGACGATCTGTTTGAAAGGGGCTTCGCAAGCTTTGAGAAGGATCTGAGCGCCCACATCTTCCTCTTTAGAGAGGTTCAATTTAGCGCAAGAACGGCTCGCTCTCAATAGGGCGATTCCACCCCCAGGGACGATCCCCTCTTCTAAAGCGGAGCGGGTTGAGTTCAGACTGTCTTCATACATCTGCTTTTTCTTCTTCATTTCCGATTCAGTTGGGGCGCCCACTTTAATGAGAGCGACTCCCCCTTGGAGCTTCGCTTTTCTCTCTTGGAGTTTCTCTTTGTCGTAGTTTGAAGTAGCGTCAGCGAGTTGGGCTTCGATTTGGGCGATTCGGGCTTTGATCCCTTCCGCTTTCCCTTTGCCGCCGACAATCGTCGTCTTCTCTTTATCGATGAAGATCTGGTCAGCTTTTCCGAGAACATCGGCTTCTGCTTCACGTAAGATGAGCCCTTTCTCTTCACTGACTACAGTGGCTCCAGTCAAGATCGCGATATCTTCGAGGAGCTCTTTTCTCCGATCTCCAAAACCAGGTGCTTTGACAGCTGCAACTTTGAGCGTACCACGGAGTTTATTGACGACGAGGGTGGAGAGGGCATCCCCTTCGATCTCGTCGGCGATGATGATCAACTCTTTCCCTGTGCTGGCGATATTCTGCAAGATTGGCAGAATCTCTTGAGCGGAGGAGATTTTTTTATCTGTGATGAGGATGTAGGCATTGTTCATTTCGACGGTGAGTTTTTCTGGATTGGTGACGAAATAGGCGCTCAAGTAGCCCCGGTCAAACTGCATCCCGTCTACAATCTCAACACCCGTTTCGGTCCCTTTTCCCTCTTCGATTGCAACAATCCCTGTTTTCCCTACTTTCTCAAAGCACTCGGCGATCTTTTGACCGATCTCTTGATTGCCAGAGGCGCTGACAGTGGCGATATTTTTAGTCTCTTGGTTGTTTTTGACCGCGAGAGACATCGCGTCGATCTCTTTAATAATTATTTCAAGAGCTTTGTCCATTCCCCGTTTGATCGCGATTGGATTAGCTCCCGAGGAGATGTTTTTCACTCCCCCTTGTACGAGAGCGCGGAGAAGGATGATCCCTGTCGTCGTCCCATCGCCCGATTTCTCTTTGATTTTGGCTGCGACCTCTTTCCCCATGGAGATCCCCATGTTGAGGAAAGGATCTTTCAGCTCCATATCTTTTGCGATGCTATTGCCGTCGCTGGTGATGGTTGGCGAGCCCCAGGAGGCTTGCAATCCCACATTACGCCCTTTAGGGCCCAAGGTAATAGCTACTACATCAGCAAGTTTATCGATTCCATCGCGTAGAGCATGGCGTGCGTCTTGTTCGAAAACGATCTCTTTGGCTTTCATTTAGATTGACCTCG
>CAYWDE010000285.1:0-2618 GCA_964456885.1 uncultured bacterium
ATCCCGAGCCTTTCGAGCTCTTTCACAAGGGATGCTTCTGTAAAACGGGGAGGCGGTTTAGTGAACGACTGAGTCGATAGCACTTCTTGTAAAGAGAGAGGCATATTGGGCTCTAAGGGAGGGAGAATCTTCGCATTCTCATCCTCTTCCTCATGCGACCCTTTATCCTTTTTCTCCTCATATGCAGCGAGGTAGCCGTTAAATTTAATTGTGGAGCCTGTAGCTCTTAAGATCAGGTCTTGATCTGTTGCGATATCGGCAGAGACGGTGTCATAAATCGCTGGATTCATTTGGGATGCGATAAACCTACGCCAGATCAGAAGATAAAGTTTATATTCTTCAACACTTAAATATTGGCGGATTTTTTCTGGATGCCTATTCAGATTTGTTGGCCGAATCCCTTCGTGAGCCTCTTGCGCTGTTTTTTTAGACGCATAGATTTTAGGCTGGTCGGGAAGGTATTCTTTGCCGAAGTGATTGAGAATATATTGTCGCGCATTCGAAATCGCTTCAGGTGCAATATTGACCGAATCGGTACGCATATAGGTGATGAGACCCTCGGTCCCCTCAGGTCCAGTGTCAATACCCTCATAAAGACTTTGGGCGATATTCATGGTACGGGCAACTGAAAAACCGTAGTGACGGCTCGCCTCCTGCTGAAGAGTCGAAGTGATGAAAGGGGGAACCGGATGCCGTTTTTTCTCTTTCTTATCGACCGATGCGACGGTGTACTTTGCTTTTTTGAGCCGGTCGGTGATCTGTTTAGCTGTTTCAGCATTTGAAATGAGAAAACACTCTTTATTCCCTTTCTCTTTTTCAACTTTTAATCCGTTGACAGAGTGGAGATTGGCGTTGAACGGATGCTTTTCTTTCGCTTTCGCATCGAGAATCGCTCCAATATTCCAATATTCCACTGGGATAAACGCATCAATCTCTTTTTCTCGGTCGACAACAAGTTTAAGAGCTACAGACTGAACGCGCCCTGCAGAAGAGCCTTTGCTTCCCCGTTTTACTCTCCGGGCTAAAATTGGGGAAATTTTATAACCCACAATCCGGTCGAGAAGCCGCCTTGCCTGTTGAGCGTTGACGAGATCCATGTCGATATCGCGAGGATTGTCTAACGAATCTTGAACAGCCGCTTTTGTGATCGATTGGAAGGCAGTTCTCTTGTATTTGACCCCTTTAGGGAGGATGGAGGCGATGTGCCATGCGATCGCTTCCCCTTCTCGGTCAGGATCGGGAGCGAGGTAGACGATATCTGCCTTCTTAGCTGCCTCTTGAAGCTTTTTAATCACCTCTTTTTTGTCAGAGAGGGTGACATATTTTGGCTCAAAGTCGTGGTCGATATCGATCCCAAACTCTTTTTGAGGAAGATCGCGGATGTGTCCAACAGAAGATTCGAAAATAAAATTAGAACCCAAGAATTTCTTGAGCGTCTTCATCTTCGCGGGGGATTCGACAATAACCAGGGCTTTGCCCATACTATGTAGTCCTCAAAACCTGACAGATGGTATCCGATTTCCCAATTTCTAGAAAGGATTGAGAAGATTTCAGGCTTCCTCTCATAATGTTCCTTTATGACAGATCGGGATTTGCTTGCACTAGATAAAATCGGGTTTATTCCAGGCCCTGGGGAGAGTGAAGATTTTTTTTTATCCCGGGTGGCTAAAACCAAACAACAATTCGAAGACGGGGAATGGATCCCTGAGGCTCATTGGGATTGGGTCCGGGAATATCTGGATCAGCTGTTTCATGTAAAGCCGCTTTACATTTGCGCTTTTTATTCGAATAAACAGTTAGCTCCCTGGCAAGGGGCTGCAGCCTGGATCGAAGGGAGGTCTTTGAGCTCTATTCAGTTAAGGGAAGGGCTAGCGAAAGGATCCTATTTGAGATTCTATAGCCGAGAAGAGATTTTAGCCCACGAGGCAGTTCATGCGGCAAGAAGTGGATTCAGTGAGAACCGGTGCGAAGAATTCTTTGCTTACATGACCTCAGAAAAAAAGTGGAGGCGAGTTTTAGGACCCATTATCCAAAGCCCGTGGGAAGTGTGGCCCTTTTTACTCTGCGCAACCTTAGGCGCTATCTGGCCTATTAGTTATTTAGGGGCCGCTTTATGGGCTGGTCTAGGATTTTTCCGCTTGATTAAGCAACATTTAATTTTACGAAAAGCTGCAAAAAACATTTTAAAAGAGACCCAAAATCCACTTGCAACCAGAGCGATTCTCTTCCGTTTAACAGATGAAGAAATTGAGAAGTTTGGAAGCGGAATTGATATTCAAAGTTTTGCTAAAGCGCAAACGTGTTTGCGCTGGAGAGTTATCCGAAATTATTTGACAGGAGAAGTATGGCAAAAAAAATAGTCATAGAAAATAGAGAGTGGGAAAACCCGGAAAACAAATTCAAATATTGCGAAGCTCTAGAAGAGGGGAACATCCTCTTTTTCCCTTCAACACCTTTCTCTTTTCCTCAAGAGGAGATCGATTTTCTTCTCCAGCAAAAACAGGGGAAATCTTCTGCCCGTAAAAATATCGCTTACAAGCCTCAGTTTGATCGGATCACAAATCACGATACAAAGGATCCAGAAGCCGCAGAAAAACTGAAGCAAATTTTGAGGAATT
>CAYWDE010000286.1:0-2613 GCA_964456885.1 uncultured bacterium
AACGAATGTTCAGGCCAGGCGATATGCACAGAAGATGAATTGCTTTACTTCTCTATTCTTTTTTGTCGGGAATTTTTTACTCTTAAATGGCGCTTTGCTTTACCTGTGGCTCCATGGGAAAATTACTACAGGTCAAGTGATCCAAGTCTTTAATACAGTGTGGAATATCGCTGGAATTATGTGGATGATTGGCAGGGCGTTACCTCTCGTTTTTCAATCATTTGGAAATGCAAAGCAAGCCTATTCAGTGATGCTTGATCCCCAAGATATGGGAGATCAGACAGATGCAAGCGAGTTGAAAATTCATAAAGGGCAAATCGTTTTTGAGAATGTTTCATTCCACTACGGAGAAAAAAAATTATTTGAGAATAAGCAAGCTCATATTCAAGGAGGAGAAAAGGTAGGATTGGTTGGCTTTACAGGAGCTGGGAAATCTACTTTCATCAATCTGATCCTTCGCTTTTTCCCATTGCATGGGGGAAGAATTCTCATAGATGGTCAAGATATAGCTCATGTCACTTTAGAGTCATTGAGAAATCAAATAGCATTAATCCCTCAAGATCCTGTTTTATTTCATAGGAGTTTGAGGGAAAATATTTGCTATGGGAAGCCTGAGGCAACAGAAGCCGAAATGCTTCATGCAGCGCGCCTTGCTCATTGTGATGAATTTATCCGAAATATTCCCAACGGGTATGAGGCTAAAGTGGGAGAAAGAGGAACAAAACTTTCGGGGGGAGAAAAACAAAGAGTTGCAATTGCTCGTGCTATTTTGGCAGATAGGCCGATCCTCATTTTAGATGAGGCGACCTCTTCCTTGGATTCTATGACTGAAAAATATATTCAGGATAGCTTGGAAAAGCTGATGCAGAATCGTACAACCATTGTGATTGCCCACCGGCTTTCAACACTCTCTCGCATGGATCGAATTTTGGTTTTCGATCATGGAAAGATTATCGAGGAAGGAGCACACGCCTCTTTGCTTAATCAGAAGGGATTGTATGCCAGAATGTGGAATATGCAAGTAGGCGGCTTTTTACCCGATATACCTATATGAGAACAGAAAAAAAGTCAGCCGACTGTGGCTGGCCAATCCTATCCTTTAGATGACGACTTAATTCCGAACTTATGACTGGACAATTTTTTCTCAAAAGTTTTTAATGTCTCGCCAAAAAGGTTTGGCATGTCACAAAGTATTCTAAAATTCCCTGGAATGAAGATGTTGGTGCGACATTTGTTCCTTCTCCTCGTCTTTAGTCCATTTTTTATCTTTGCCATAGAATTGGAGAGCTCTGAATCGCAAGAGAAAGAAATATATAGCATGAAAGGCTTAAGTCACAAACCTATTGTCTTCATTACTGGCGCATCGAATGGAATTGGGCTTGCTGCTGCAGAACGGCTTGCGCAAGAAGGTTTTACAGTTGTCGCTACAGTGCGTTCTCCGGAAAATAGTCCTAAGTTATTAACTCTTGCGAAAGAGTATCAAAATCTCCTAGTTAAGAAACTAGACGTTACCGATAGCGAAGAGAATATTCGGTCGTTAATTCAATCTGTCGGTCAGATTGATGTATTAATCAATAACGCTGGTATGGGAATCGTGGGCGTTGCAGAATCCTTTAGCGTAGCGCAAATACAACAGATTATTGAAACCAATGTACTTGGTGTCGTAAAGGTAACAAACTCGGTATTACCCATCATGAGAGAGCAAAATTCAGGATTGATCGTCACAATTAGCAGTATTGTGGGGCCTCTTCCTGACATGCGCCAATGCTTCTATTCTGGAAGCAAAGCCATGGTTGAACATTATACTGCCCAATTAAAAAATGATTTAAAAGATGCGGGATATAACATTGCTGTTGCTAATATTCACCCAGGGCCCGTTGTAACAAATTTTGAAACAGCAGCAACTGTTGGCGAACGATTTAAGAAGCAAGAAAATCCATACTCACAAATGGATGCTGATGTGTGTAAATGGCGTGCTTTAATGAGAGACGGACGACCTGTTTCGGAAACAGTAGATACGATCCTCAGTGTAGTTTATGCAGAGAATCCACAGTTTTGGAACCCAACCGAATCGAGGGTTTATGAGAATTTTGCAGAAGTCTACCAAGATCCCTCCGGAGAAAGATTTGCAAAAGGTCCCGTTTTTACGCAAAACTAGTGTCTAATCGGAAAAGCCCGACCTTGACTTGCCTAAAATAGCGGGCTAAAATCACCCTTTCTTTTTAACTTGGAAATGGTTGTACCTATGAGAATGGATCTGTTTTTACTGATTACAAGTATTTTTTTCGTCTCCAGCGCATCTTACGCCACTGAAGATACCCTGAGTGGACGTTACGAACAAATCAAGCAAGAATGTCATGATCTTTCTTGCATTCGGGCAGGAATGGATCGGATCAATAATGAGATCCTAAAACTTCTGACTGAACGCACTGCCTACGTCAAACGAGCCGGAGATCTAAAATCGAAAACCACTCAGATTGCGGATGATCGTCAAAGGGTGGCTGATCAGGAACAGAAGATTCGCGTGCGCTCATTGGAACTGGAATTGCCATTGGAGATAAGCCTTCCTGCTTTTCGCTTGATCATGGAGAACTCCATCCAATTCCAGCAGCA
>CAYWDE010000287.1:0-2612 GCA_964456885.1 uncultured bacterium
ACATGTCGCTTCAAATAACTTTAAATACTGACACCCTGCAAACCCTCCTTCAAGTCGAAAACCTCCCTCGGTCGATAAAAAAGTTGGAATATAAATCTGCGATAGAGAGCTGTTTAAAAGCTCTAACCGATTTAGCAAAATTACCGAAAGAGGAGATCATAGCGATTAATGGGGCTAATTGGGAAAAGATTCAGGGGACTTTTGAGAAATTGAATCAATATGTGACAAGAAAAGGTCCTCAAAAGAGTTATTTATCTGACTTACATAAAATCGACAAAATCAAGGAAACTCTGAATCAAAAACGGGGTAATAAATTCGATCAAGATTTAGCGTTTCGCATTTACCAAATGGAAAGGACCCCTTTTCTATTGAAGTATAATTCTAACAAAGATCATATAGCTAAACTTTTTATAACTAATTTAAAATTTCTTATCTCCCAAACGAGCTCTGACATTAAAAAGATTGAAAAAACTCAGTGGGAAACTATTTGCTCTTCAATTCATCAATTATCTGAACAGCTAAAAAAAGACTCTAGTCAAAACAGCCAAACTTACCGCGACGAGATCATCAAAGCCCGAAACGCTCTTCTAGATAAGAGACATCGAAAAAGAGTCTTTTAACACCTTTGAAGAAGCTATTTCTTAGCTTTTATACGTTTCCTCAAAGACCGAATTGATAAGATTTGATAGGCTTATTCCTATCATGTTTAGATATTTGGTAAAAAAGGCGTTAATTCTCCTTATTTCCCTCTGGTGCGTCATTACAGGAACCTTCTTCCTGATGCATGCGATCCCAGGCGATCCGTTCATTGGGGATCGGGTGATCCCCCCTGAAGTGTTAAAATCTCTCTACGCCTATTTCGGTCTTGATCAACCCCTTTGGGTCCAATATGTGAAATATATAAAGGGTCTTTTACATGGGGAGCTGGGCCCCTCTATCGTCTATCAGGGGAGATCGGTCAATCAGTTTATCGCCGAGGGATTTCCCATTTCAGCAAGGCTAGGGGTTCAGGCCCTTTTAGTCGCTATCCCTTCTGGAGTACTATTGGGGACCTGGGCTGCAATGAGGCGGGGGAAGTGGCAAGATAGCATGGCGATGATCATTTCGACCATTGGCGTTTCGGTTCCCAATTTCGTCCTCTCTCCCCTGCTTCAATTCGTCTTCAGCATCAAACTCCACCTACTGCCAGTGGCCCGTTGGGGCGGGTTCGAATACACGATTTTGCCTACACTGGCTTTGGCAGCTCTCCCCACCGCATTCATCGCAAGGCTGACCCGCTCTAATATGGTGGAAGTGTTGCAGCAAGACTATATCAAGACAGCTCTTGCGAAGGGGCTCCCCCTTTTCTTGATCTCTATGCGGCATGGACTCCGGAATGCACTCCTCCCTGTGATCACCTATTTAGGGCCCGTCACCTCTCAGATTCTGACCGGGAGCTTTATGATCGAGAAGATCTTTGCGATCCCAGGCTTGGGAACTTGGATGATCCATAGTATCAATGGGAGAGACTACCCGATGATCATGGGGTTGACCGTTTTTTTCAGCAGTTTACTGATGATCTCGATGTTTTTGGTCGATGTGATCTACACCTTGCTCGATCCGAGAATCGAGCTGAAGAAAGAGGCGTATGCGTAAATTCCCTATCGTCACTCTATCGCTCCTTTTTCTGATGGCGCTGATCGGCCCCTTAATCTCCCCTTACTCCTATTCGGATATCCAACTAGAGCTGAAAAATAGCGCCCCTTCTCTTCAGTTTTGGTTTGGAACTGATGAATTGGGACGAGATATGTTCACCCGGATCTGGTGGGGGGCCCGGATCTCCCTATTTATTGGGGTCACTGCGGCCTTCATCGACATGATTATCGGGATCCTTTGGGGATCGATCGCCGCCTATGCGGGAGGGAAAGTGGAGGAGCTGATGCTCCGGATTTGCGATATCCTCCATGCAATCCCCTACCTTCTGATTGTGATTCTACTCACGGTGATCCGGGGAGCCGGTATTTTAACGATCCTCATTGCGATGACTATGACTGGCTGGATCAATATGGCCCGGATTTGCCGCAGCCAGATTTTGCAGCTGAAACAAAACGATTATGTCACTGCCGCTAGAGCCTTAGGAGCCTCCCCAAGCCGGATCCTTTTCAGACATTTGATCCCAAATGCGATGGGGCCGATCATCGCAGCGATGACCCTGACAATTCCGACAGCCATTTTTACCGAGGCATTTTTGAGTTTTCTAGGCCTCGGCATCCAGGCGCCAGCTGCCAGTTGGGGAGTGATGTTGAATGATGGGTTGAGCGCGATGCGCTACTACCCCTGGCGCCTCTTCTTCCCTGCCGCCATGATTACCTTGACTATGCTCTCTTTTAATCTTCTCGGAAATTCTTTAAGGGATTCACTCGATCCTAAATTAAGAAATTAATTCGTTCCTTTAAATTCCTTTATGATATATTTCATTTCTTCTTTTCAGTTTCTTTAAGGGACTGTTAATGGATTTTTGGGCTTCGTCAATTTTGGGGATTATTTTGGCCGATTTTCACCTTTTTTTTCGGGGGCAGTATACCGCTCGTGATTCAAGAATCGGCTTTTGGGCGGGATTGAAAGCTGTCTCA
>CAYWDE010000288.1:0-2609 GCA_964456885.1 uncultured bacterium
ATGTACACAAATGACATGGCAAATCATCTCAGATTCAAACATCGGATTTTGGAATTGGTGGTATGCGATTCATAAGTTTATTTCCGAGAGAAGGTATGATGATCGGTCAATCAATGCGGGCATATCAGAACTATTAGGAAACTATAAATGGGATTTAAACCGGCTTCAAACATATCCGTATGCAAAGCAATTCTATGACCGATTTAAAGGAAGAGTCACAGTTTTAGTGGTTCCAGATACTCTCTTAGCTAAACCCAACAAAAGTCGACAGGAAGGGATTGTTCATATTATCAGCGAATTACCCGCTGTAAAATCTGTATTTTTTCAACCCGTTGACACATTTGATTTTCAAACAGAAGAAACAGTTACTTTAGCTGAAAACTTTTTAAGGAACATCCTTTCTATTCGTACAGCGGAAGGAGATCGAAAGATCGAAGAAGTAGTTATCTTGTCTCATGAATTAAAATTTCCGTTATCTTTTTTTGAAACCATTGTCTCAACCAATCCAAATCTAAAATCTATCGGATTTAAATTGAGTGAGTATAGGAGCTCTAACCAAACAGCAGCCATGGTGAATAAGTTTTCAAGAGAACATTTAGAGGAAGTGGAACTTTCCTTTGGCCGCTTGAGAGAAGATCATTTAGATGAATTTTTGCATGTTCATCCCCACCTGCAAAAAGTCTGTTTGGACGGGGATATCGCTTGGGGTGCGCCAGGCCAAAAACAAGAAGTAGATGATGAGAAAAAAGTTTCGGTGTTTGAGCGTTTGGGTTTAGAAAAAACATCAGTCTCTTATAGTGATGCTAACGGCTTATTTAATGAAATAGGAGAGCTGAAGAATTTAAGAAAGCTAGCTTTAAGACTTAGGCATATGAATGGATTCCGACCAACGGGCCTTGCTCAATGTAAGAATTTAGAAGAGCTCTCTCTTGATTTTAATTTCTTTGGATGGGGGATGGGCTCTCCAGCTCAGGCAATGAAAAAAATTCAACGAGGAATTGTGGCTTTTGACCATCCTTTTACCAAGGTTACAACTCTAGAATTGCAGGTCTTTTATCCATGGATCATTCAACCGCCTGACATGCTCCGTTCTACTTTAGAAAAAATGGTGCTTATTTTTCCGAATGTAGAACGGCTCTATATCGGAGGTTGGAGAATAGATTTAGCTGACCTATCTGTATTGAATCAGTTCGAGAGACTAAAAGAGCTCAGTTTCGGAGGTAATACGATTCCTCAAGTTCCTAGGGAGAGTATTGAAACCATCTTTAGAAGAGCTAGAGAGAAAATAAAATCTAACGTAGATGTTTTTCTTTTCGGTTATAACAGAACTCCATACGATTTTATAGTGCATAGGACATACTAATAATACGAATCTCCTTAACAAAAAAACCTCAAGCTGAGCTTGAGGTTTTTATTGTTTTCGGAAGAGGTAGGATGGGCTTCGGCTTCGCCTCCGGGCCTATCGGCCTGATCGCTTCGCGATCCCCTTTCGCTTCGCTCAAATCGAACCCACCTGTTCGAACCTACTCTCCCAAAAACAAAAAAACCTCAAGCTGAGCTTGAGGTTTTTGTGTTTTCGGAAGAGGTAGGATTCGAACCCACGGACCCCGCGAAGGGTCTCCTGTTTTCAAGACAGGTGCAATCGGCCGCTCTGCCACTCTTCCAAAATTAAGGATCTATATTACTTCAGGTTAAGTGTTTTGCTCAAGGAAATTGTTCGAGGAATCGAAGATCATTCTCTGTAAATTGACGAATGTCTCGGATATCATTGAGGAGCATTGTGAGACGTTCCACTCCCATTCCCCATGCGTAGCCAGAATATTGTTCTGGATCGATCCCCCCTTTTTTGAGGACGTGAGGATGGACCATCCCTGCGCCAAGAATTTCTAACCAACCTGTGTGCTTGCATATGCGGCAACCTGAGCCTTTGCAGGAGATACAGCGGACATCGACTTCTAGCCCCGGCTCAACAAAGGGGAAGTAGGAGGGGCGATAACGGGTTTCCACTTTCTCGCCAAGGAGTTTGGAGAGGAACTCATCCATTGTGGAAAAGAGATCGGCGAAAGTGACATTTTTGTCTATGTAAAAGCCCTCAATTTGGTGGAAGAATACATGGGAGCGAGCTGAAATATCTTCATTGCGGAAACATCGGCCAGGGGCAATGATCCGGATGGGGGGAGAATAATCTTCCATCGCATGGACTTGAACATTGCTCGTATGAGTCCGGAGGAGCAGCTCAGGAGAGAGATAAAAGGTGTCCTGCATATCCCGGGCAGGGTGATCAGGAGCGAAATTAAGCCCTTCAAAGTTGTAGTAATCGGAATCGACGTCGGGGCCGAGTTGAACGGAAAATCCCATGCCGATGAGGATATCGATGATCCGATTCATCGCTTGGGTAATTGGGTGGAGGCGGCCTCTATGGGAGCGACGGCCCGGGAGTGTAGCATCGAGCCACTCCTCTTTAAGCCTCTCATTGAGCTCAAGTTGTTTTAAACGGGCTAGAGTGTGATCACAATGGGCTACGAGCTCTTCTTTCAGATCGTTGATGATCTTACCGAAGTGGGGACGCTCGTCTGCCCAGCGAAGCCGCCCCAGGTATTGGGATTGAA
>CAYWDE010000289.1:0-2596 GCA_964456885.1 uncultured bacterium
GTGTATAGCGGACTCAAGCTGCAGGATGATGTCATGAGTCTGATAATTTTGACCGGGGGCAATTCTGCCCCTGTCGGCAATTGACGTCCACATGGCCCCGACAAAAGCGATCCCGACGATACTCCACGTAAAAATATTTTTAACCGTTTGTAGGGTTGATTTTTCTAGAATATCCAATTTTATTGGATATTCTAGCCTTGGTTTTAGCGATTTACGTTAAAATATCCAATTAAATTGGATATTCTGGTAGAATAAAGTCTATGAGGAAACAATGCATCCTATCCTAAGCTTTGCTGAAACAACTTATATCGAAGCTCAGAATCTAATGCCTCTTTTGAGCGACTATACGAATCCCCGCGATTTTATTTCTCGACTGGTTAAAAGGGGGGATTTAATCCGGTTAAAAAATGGATTTTTTGTGATCGCAGAGAAAATCAAAAAATCGCCGGTCCCATATGCCCAAATTTCCAATTTGTTATATGGACCCTCATACCTCAGTTTTGAATGGGCTCTCTCTTATTACGGGATGATCCCGGAAGGGGTGCGCGTAATGACAAGCGCAACTTCTGCTAAATCGAAAAGTTTTAATACTCCATTGGGAACTTTTGACTACTGCTCTTTGAGCCATGCTCGGTATGCGATAGGGATCGATCAAAAAGAAGATTTTGGCGGTAGATTTTTGATCGCTACGCCAGAGAAAGCTTTAGCCGACTTGATCCATTTTAAGAGTAAAGGTTTAGAAACATCGAAGGATATGTTAATCGATTTGATTGAGGCCCGTAGAATCGATGAAGATGAGTTAAAAAAACTAAATAAAAATCACTTATTGGAAATCGCTGAGAGCTACCATTCGCAGGCAGTTACCCAGTTAGTGAACACGTTAGGATTATTATGAGCCCCTTCAACATAAAGAATATGATCAATGATTACCGCGATCAGAAAGTGAATGAACAGACAAAGATTCGGGAGATTTTACAACAGACGGCTCTTTTAGGCTTAGAAAGACAAGGCTTTTTTGAGAAAGCGGCTTTCTATGGAGGGACAGCTCTGCGCATTCTTTATGGGCTTGATCGATTTAGTGAAGATTTGGATTTTACCCTCTTGAAAGCGGATCCACAGTTTGACTTTTCCCCCTTTTTAGAGGGGATGCGAAAAGAATTAGCCTCTTTCGGCTTTGAAATGGAAGTAGCAAAAAAAGAGAAAAATATTGAAACCAATATTGTCTCTGCGTTTATGAAAATGAATACAATTAAACTCTATCTCGCGATAGGGGATGAGAAGAGATCAAAAGCTTTCAATCACAATGAGAAAATCCAAATTAAATTGGAAGTGGATACAGATCCTCCACCCCATTTTCGAGTTGAGAATCGTCTTGTCACTAATCCCACCTCTTTTTACGTCTTAACCCTTCAACAAAGCGATCTATTTGCCGGAAAGATGCATGCCATTTTATATCGAGCTTGGAAGGGGAGAGTCAAGGGACGGGATTGGTATGATTTGATTTGGTATTTACGAAATAAAATTCCTTTAAGTCTTCGCTATTTAGAATCTTGCATGCGGCAAGCCGGAAATCTTAAAAGTGGTGAATCATTGACTCGAGATCAGGTTGTCAAAATGGTACAAGATAAGGCCCACGAGATCAATTGGCAGAGCGCCAAAGAGGATGTGCGCCCCTTTATCTCTGATCCAGAAGCGCTGAAAATCTGGTCGCAGGGGTTCTTCTCTGCTATTATTGAGCAACTTTTAACTGAATAACCTTAGTAGCAGAAAAAACGACCTGCTATGTTAGCGTCTGTTCTTTTGGTTTTAGGACGGCTATTAGAATACGGTCGTCATCGGAGTCTAAACGGTGTGAAATCACTCTAGCCAGACCTTTAGCGTCCCCTTCGTCGCAGCAATCTCGAAAGAGGAATGTTTCGGTTCGCTGGACAGGAGGCAGATAATTAATCCTAAGAGTAGTTACACAACAACCAGTAGAAGCTTGTGCGCTAGAAATCCCGTTCAAAGAGATTAATGTGTTGTATTTAAAACATACTCTGTTTTTGCCTTGGTTTTCCCGACTCCCGGTTCCATCACTTCTGGTTGTGGTGCTAACGAAACATAGGGGATAGATTGGGACGACTGCTGTATAGCCATAAGTGCTCCTTAAATAGGTTTTTTTTGAACGGGAGATCGTACATCAATTAATGATTTTAGTCAGCTCTAGTTAAAGAGGGGCTCCTGATAGCTAAGGAACAAATCAGAAATAAGAGCTTTAGAACTCCCTCTAAGTGAACCCCTTTTCCCAAAGAACTATATTCGATTGTTTGAGAATGGGAAAATATATCCAATTAGTCGTCTTCGCGACAGGGGCCGGTGACAATTGCAACGAAGCAAAGGATTAGAGAACACGTGATTAAGGTGAGAATTCCCCCAATTTTGGTCAAACAGGAATAAGCCTCTTTTATGAGAGATCTCGCTGAATTCAGCAGGAACAGTTTTTTGGCTTGGGTCGCCCATTCCCCATGTTTCTTTTGGCTTATCTTTTGAATTCGGGTCGCCTCCCTGTATCATGAAATCGGGAATTACTCTGTGGAAAGTGAGTCCGTCGTAATAT
>CAYWDE010000290.1:0-2562 GCA_964456885.1 uncultured bacterium
CCAAGAGAGGGACGAAAATTACCTCCGCCTTTCCGCTCTTTTACAAAAGGCCCTTGGAGAAAACCCCAGGTTCGAAGAAAATTCCGCCGATTCCTTTTTCAGACGGGGTGACTATGAGTGGATTCTAGCGCATCCAACTGAAGAGGGCGAGTCGTACAGGGCCGCCTCTTTGGCTCTGTTAGGCCGCTTTACTGAATCAATCGACCTCTATACGCAGCTGATTCAGCAAACCGCTGATCCAAATCTCTACATGGAGCGGGCGATTGTTTTTCTCCTCCAAGGAAAACGTGAAGCAGCGTTAGCCGATCTGACACAAGCCGCAGACACTCAATATGCTAAATACTTTGATTGGACGAGGATTGACTATCTGCCTATAGCTCCATGGCTCATTGAATGGCTTTGCCTTTAGAAATTTAATTGATAGATAGGGCAACCAAATGACTCTTCTGATACCCTATTCAGTTCAATAAAGGAACTGTACTAGTGTTTCGTCTCTTATTCATATTACTCTCAAGCATGTGTTTCTCAGACGAGTGCATGTTGCTTTTGATACGACATGGTCAAACCGATTGGAATATTGAGGATCGTATACAGGGGCATACGAATAACCCATTGAATAAAAAAGGGATAGCTCAAGCAGAAGGTTTAGCTGAAAAAATCGCGCTTACTTATCCTGACATAACTGCCATTTATTCTTCCGATTTAGACAGAGCCTTTGCGACCGCCCAAATAACCGGCGAAAGACTTCATCTACAGGTTGAAAAGAGAGAGCAATTGAGAGAAAGAAACAATGGAGCTGCAGAAGGGCTGACAGCGGAAGAAGAACGAGTTCTGTATGGCGCTTCTGAAGAAATGTTGAACCAACTCTATCTTGATTATCAACAAAGATGGGAACACACTTCAATTCCAGGTGCTGAAACCTACAATGAGCTTCTTAAAAGAGTGAGGCGTGAATTAACCGACATCGCAATGAAGCATCCTGGAGAACAGGTAGCAGTATTTGCTCATGGAGAAATCTTTGGGATATTTATTTCCGACCTTCTAGGTAAAGAGGAGCTTTTGCATTTACCCAATTGTAGCGTCGTTAAAACTCTCTATCTTCCAGAGGACTCAATGCATCCCTTCAAATTCGTTGCTATTGATGAACCCGTTATAACAGAAACCGCAGGCGCCTCTATGAAACATAACTTAGAATCAGTCAGCGAAAAAAATGGGATAAACCTCCTTTCTACAACAGACAGAAAGATTTATAGCGTTGGGATTTCTACTGGAGGATTAGCAGAAATTAAAATGGCTCAATCTGACAGACAGCGAGAGATCGTTGCGACAACCATTGACGCGGCAGGTGCAGAATATGCTAAACAACGCATTGAGGAAATGGGACTTTCAGTACAGATTGAGGTTAAAATTGAAGATGTGAGCCAATCTCTGTCTTATCCTGATGACTACTTTGACTATATTTATGCTCGGCTAGTCTTGCATTATCTCCCCAAAGATGCGCTCATATCCGCACTGTCAGAACTACATCGAATATTGCGGACTGGTGGGAAAATGTTTGTTGTGGTTCGCTCTGTCGATTGCCCTGAAGCCTGCGATAAAGCAGCGAAATTTGATGCATTAACAGGTTTAACCACCTACACTTCAGGGGGAAAATCGCATTCCAGATATTTTCACAGTCAAGAATCTATCAAGCACTACCTGTCTCTAGCAGGATTGACCATTAGACACATCCATGCGTATCAAGAACAACTCTGCATCGATTTCCATAGAACTCAACTTTCCAATCAGATCGACAGTCTTATTGAGGTCTTAGCTATAAAATGAATATTTCCGATAAAATTAAACAAGACATTAATTTAATATTAGTTAAACTATTTAGTTTTGTTAAATTGGTTTGTCGGGTGCCAATTTCTATTGGCTAAAGACGGACTCGGCAAATTGAAGAATCGCTTTGGTAGCGACGTCTTCCGTTTTCTGAGCTATGTAGTTGCGCTTATCCAACACGCTAAACCCAAAAACAAAATCCATATGATTTGCTCGCGGAATGATGACAGAAGGTGAACCATTTACTTTGCTAAAAATTTTCCAGCTTTCCACGAAAGGCTCAGATTCAGGGCCGTCTTTAGCGTGGTCTCCTAATATGGTCAGTACAGGTTTTGGGTTTGGATGTTCGAGATCTACATTGCCATTTTTCAGGCCGCCATCTACATTCACAACGCCTTGGACGCCATCGAGCTTTGACGCTAAAAGTGAAGCAACGCCCCCCATGGAATGACCGGCTAATAGAATGCGTTTTGGATCTCCGATTCCTTTTAGTCGCCCTCTCTGAATCTCTCCAACAACTCGTTCGATATTATTTTTCTGCATTCTTTCCAGTAAAGCCAAGCGATCAGAGGATTCATCGGTATCTTTTCCCATCGAACTTGATGGATGGTTGATCGCTACTACAGAGTAGCCTTCTCTTGCTAACTTTTCCAATAAATGGTGGTAGCAAATAGCGTCTACGCCATACCCGTGAGAAAATAGAATTATCGGCTTATTTTCTCCTTGACCATACACATA
>CAYWDE010000291.1:0-2560 GCA_964456885.1 uncultured bacterium
ACAAAATTATTATATTATTTGAAATTAAAAAGAGAGATTTTATGAGCAGTGTTTCTAATCCAGCTTCCGCCTCAATAACAGGATCGAATTTTGCTTTTCCGCAAATAGGGGATCCGCAATTCGCAATCTCTACATCTCAGTTAAATCCAGGAAACAGAACATTATCCCAGTTGGATCATTTAGGTTATTTTACGAGAATGTTTCAGGGGATTGTTTCTAATGGGATACAAATTGTTTCACCGAGTTTAACAGATCGGGTAACCCATTTGCAAACACTCTTAGCCTTATCGCGCTCAAACATCGCCTGGACAAAGCAGATGAAATTACTGATTCAACAAGATCCAAACAAAACTGATTTAGAAAAAACAGAGCGGATAAAAAAGTTAGATGATGAAATAGAATTTGATAATAAATCTATTCGAGAGTTGGAAGAGTTGGAAAAAAAAGGACGAGAGGCGTTATCCAAAGAAAGAGAAGTAAATGACTCTTCTAACGGCAACTATTTTCCACCCGTCTCCCTAAATAGGGAGCCACAATTAGGTAGAGCTTCCGATTCGGCGACTTCTTCAGACTCGCAAATCGACCGTATCTCTTCAAAAACTAGAGGTCTTCGCGCTCCATTAAGCAGCCTCTTATTAAATGAGTCCTTTTTTAGAGAGGTTTTTTCTCCAGGGACACCCTTAAAGTTGAGTTCTGGCGCGATTAACTCTAAAAAGAGAGAAGGATTCATAGAGATGAAAGTTAACTCTTATGAGACGAAAGGGGGGAAAGTTTACATCAACCTCACAGGGCCCAAAGGGTTAGAGCAATTACAGATCACACAGCAAGGTCTATTCTATAAACCTGAAACAGA
Organism: uncultured bacterium; assembly: GCA_964456885.1. Classification (GTDB taxonomy): domain Bacteria; phylum Chlamydiota; class Chlamydiia; order Chlamydiales; family SM23-39; genus REEB52. Next base: position 854 of record CAYWDE010000291.1, read on the forward strand.
TGCCACTGTTCTATTTAAATTAAATAAAAAAAGTGGATATTTAAAAGGCTTAATAAAATCTATAACACCACATAAAAATCCCCCAGAAATAGTGATTCAAATCGATCGAATTCACAACTATCAGAGCTGTACAGGGGAAGTGGTGAGAACGTACAATTTGTTATCCAGTTTAATCCCAATGCCAAATCAAGGCACTTTAGATAAAGTATTCCAACTTTCACCTTGTAGTAGAAACATTCAAGATCGAGCTAAGGGTTTCTATACGAACGTTTATGTTGTTAGACCAGAATTTAGGTTAGGCAACAAGCCTTAAAAAACCGATCAACCTTTCATAGGCTCACGAACACAGCTGTCACTTTATTATTAAGAATTAAATGATCTTATTTTGAATATAACTCTATAAAAAAAGAGGAGTAGTGGCTTTACCAGCAATTAATATGAGTACACAAAATACCCCCGGTTTTTGCGTAGTCTGTTTATACCGTTCGTAATTCAAGAATCACATGTTGCCCTCATTCTGTTTGCATGAACTGCTTTGAACGAATTCTCCAAACGGCTAGATGGTTCGCATTAGCGGCGCAAGATTCAGACCTCTCCCTCCCCAAATGCCCCTTTGCCGAGAGAGAATTAGTCACGTTAATGGAGAGGAGATACCGCTACTTGCTATTCCCATTTAAAGACCCATTTTTGGCGCTTTATACCGCACAAATTAAAAATATTTTGAAATAAAACGATAATTTATAAAAATAAATAACTTAAAATAAACGTAAATAAAAAAATTTTTACATATAATTTAAACGTCTAAAAACAGTATAATAAATAAAAAAAATCGAGAAAGGGGTATTTTATGAGTAGTAGTTCTAATGGGATTTATCCGCCAATACCGACACCAAACTTCTTTCTTCCTGGAGTACCGGTTCAATCCCCTTTTGCGACCCCAGTGGGGACAAATTTTTCCCCTCCTGAAATAAGGGCTTCCCGATATCAAGCTTTAGATCATATGCGCAATCTATCAAGAAAATTTCACTTAGAGCTACTTAAAAATTTAAACGCTACACCAGTCCCATTAGATCGACGCTCATTGGAAAACCGGGTAACCCATCTTGAAACCATCATACAGTGTTTACAGACGAACATCCTCTTTACAAAAGAGATGAAAACACTTGTTGAACAGCCCCTCCTCCAAACGGAACCTTATTCAACACAAATAGAATCTCAACAAAATACTTTAGACTCTGAGATAAAAAATGATGAGGAATTTATTAAAAAGTTAGAAGGCTTTAAGAAGGATTTAACCAAATACCTCCCTTCTAACAGTGGTAGTTCACCTTCCGTTACACTAAATCGGGGGGTACAAGTTGATGCAAGCTTGAATTTGGATGATTCTTCCGAAGAACACTCGCCTTCAGCCTCGCAGTTTGCCCGTATCCCTTCAAAAACTCCGACTCCTAACGCCCGATTAAGCGGGGCCTTATTAAAGGCGCCCTTTTTTACAAAGATTTTTCCTCCAGGCTCAGTATTAAAGTACAGTTACGGACCAAACAAAGGGGCACTCATAGACATGAGAGTTCATTCCTATACAACAAGCGGTGGAAAAGTTCAGGTAAATCTTGAGAAAGGGAATATAAAAATTTCATTACCGCCCACTCAGCAATGCCTATTTTACAAGCCCGAAGAGAATGACCACGTCCTATTTAAGGTAAAGAA
>CAYWDE010000292.1:0-2528 GCA_964456885.1 uncultured bacterium
TTTATCAAATATCAATGAAGCGTTCATTAAAAAGCAGTGATTTGATATTTTTGAACGGCTTGCTTTTTTGTAAGATATTTGTCTGGTAGCAATATACTCATCGATCTAACTCCTATTAAAAGTTTTTAGGACTCTCTTGCCGGAGATAATTTCCCTTAAAAACTCAAACAGAAGTTAGAATGACCTAAATAGACGATCGATAAAATGCAGCCTTTTCAAACCAAAAAGGCTGCAATTTTTTCAGACTTCGGATGTCGACATGATCCACACATCGATGATGCTCACCAAAACAGGACTTAAAGATTTATACTGACAAATAAGTAAGTGATTAGCAATTTGTTGCAGCGATTTTTTTTGAGTTTTCAAAACTTTTGCCATTACATCAATTGCTATATATAATGCCTCTGCATTCAGTGTATTGGATGTTGCATCGTAAACCGTTGGAATGAAAACCGGATCCTGAGATACAAGAGCATTTTTGCTAGGGCGCCCCTTTTTTATCCCTCTCGGATTAACTCTCCGGATCACATCTTCTAAATTTCTAAATTTTAACTCTTCACCTTCAGCAGTGTTTGGTCTTTTGTCAACACTTGGCAACATCCCCAAATCCAATAACTCAAACAGCTCTGGACATAACAGCTTCTTCCTAATTTTTTCAGCGTTTGCCCCCTTATCGAGCCAGAAAATTTGAGCAGCAGCTTGCCATTTGATATGACGACGCTGCCATTCACTGATGACCTTATAGCTCAGAGAAACCCCCATTTTTCTTTGGGCTTCTGCAGGTATATAGCATCTATTTTCCAGGTTTTTTTGCAAATCAAGAGCCGATCGGAATATGGTAGCGAGATATATCAAATACTCCTCTTGCCATGGAGAGAGTTCGCTCCGATTGAGGATCATTTTGTTAGGAAGACTTGACCCCTTAGGAAGCCCCTTTGAAATATGTTCGCAAGCAGCCGTCCCACACGAATCTACAAACTCTAAATACTCATTCCTCTCGAGATGATACTTGTCGTGAACCAAAGTCAATATGCTATTGATAAAGAGACCATCAGCAATTTCCTCTTCTCTTGTAATCCTCTGTGAACCAGTAGATTGTGCAAGCTTTTGTTTAAAATTCTTAAACTGCTCATTGTTTAAATCCTCAGCCGGAAGATCTGTCCAATCTTTTGAAGGTTTCACATGGTTATCAACAAAAATATCCAACAGCATATGCTCGAGATTTATGGGATCAATGTCCATTTTCAACTCCTTGGAAAACCTGCTCTGTCATTTTAGACACTGCGTCAATAGAACGCGACTCAACAAGGTGTGCATATCTACGTGTTTGAGAAACGCTACGATGTCCTAATAAATGACCTATTTCTCCTAGAGATAGCCCTTGAGCCAACATCTCCGTGCTATACGAATGGCGACAGTCGTGCCCCCGGAAGTTAGTCAAGCCTGCGCGCTTTATGGCCGTTCTAAAAGCTCGTCTGAGCTCAAGTGGTTTTGACTTATCTTCACTGGGAAATAAATACCCCAAAGAGGAGTTTTTCTGAGCAAGGTCTCGCAGCAGCTCTAAAGCCAACCCTCGAATCGGGATAGAGCGCATGTCCGTATTTTTTGACTTTGTGATAGTGATTTTCCCCTGATGGAGCTCTACGTCGGTCCATTTAAGACATCTAATCTCATTGTAGCGGCCGCCGGTACTTAACAGCAGGACTACAAAAGTGAAGAGATAAGGATTTTCGCTTTTCCGACACGCTTCGAGAAAACGATTGCGTTCGGCGGGACTGAGAAAGCGAGTTCTTTCGCGAGGTTCTTTTTCTCGCGGTATTTTGCGAACCGGATTCTCAGATATCAGCTCCCATTGTTTTACACAGAGATTCATCAAATGGCTTAAAGTAGCTAGATAGCGATTGCATGTACTTTTGCTGCGAACAACTCCTTTTCCCGTTGGTTCTGTCAGAAGTTTTTGCTTTTTCTCTGATATGATTGCCGATCTGACATCCTGAAGAAAGAGAGGTCCGAGCTCCTTTTGCCACCAGAGAAGATGGCCACGCTTAACAACGGAGACTGTTTGCTCTTTAAAATATCTTTCTACTGCTTCTGCAAAGGTGCGCCTCTTTCCCTCTGAATAGAGATGATGACGACCGCAGCGAATGTCTGCCTCAACTTTGGAAATCCAAGCTTTGGCATCCGTTTTCCTGTCGAACGTTGCAGTCAGTGTAGGATGACCTTTTAAACGAACTTCTGCTTGCCATCTTTGCCCAGGTTTCTTGGGTTCTCGAATATAGCCCATTTTTGACTCCCTAATAAGCGACTCCAAGATGATTAGTCCTCTGACCAATCGATCTTAGCGCTTGATTTACAGTTACTTAAAAGGAGCGTTAAAGTGATTACCGTAATTTTAACGGAATCGACACCCCAGCAGGCCCTTTTTGGGGACCCTATTTGGGTGATTAAGAGACATTACCAACTCCGTTGGATTTCCGTTTTCTCCGGCACGAGAAAGAATGTGGCCGGAACTGGAATCGAACCAGCGA
>CAYWDE010000293.1:0-2486 GCA_964456885.1 uncultured bacterium
GCTTTCATTAAGTTTGCTTTCTTGGTGCGCCCTTTTTGCCACTGTTTATTGTATTGGAAGAGGAGCCCATAGTGGTTGACATCGTTCATGAGCGTTTCCCCTTTATTCATTAAAGAGGCCATCCGGAGATAGAAGTCGTCCCCGACGATGAGTCTACCCACTGTCCCTGTCCCTGAGGCGACATCCCGGGAGATCTGGTTCAGGTTGCGGAGTGTTTCGGCCCCATCTGTATTGAAGGCGTTTGTTGCGTGGTCGAGATTGTCTGCTAGGCTTGCCACTTTGTGGAGGAGTTGATCGTCATCTAGACCCGCTTTAATGAGCTGCATATTTTCACTGAGGAGATCGACAGAGCTCCTAATTGCGGGGACCAACTTCTCTTTATCGACCATCCCAAGGAGACCGTCTACTTGTCCCATCGCCCCATCAAATGAGCGGAGAGCGCTAGTGATATAGGCTTGATTGTTATCAAACCAATCATCGAGGCGGCCAACAGCCCCTTCCAGGCGGACTGCAACCCGAGAGACCTGATTGAATGTATTTTCAAGAGCATCTATCGAGTTTGCATAGACGATCTGATCGGTGACTAGATAGGCAGGTTTTTCTTTCGAAGAGATTTTGGGTAGAATTGCCACCGATTTTTCACCCATTAAGCCGTTAGTTTTAATGGCGATCTCATCGCTGCTGTAGACATTGGTACTCGAATCGACTTTCAGAGTGAGCTCATACATATAGATCCGCCCTTGCTCATCAGCCATCTCACGCGCTTGGGGGAGCTCTTCGACGTGAATCACCTCTCCGACCGGTTTTCCGGCAAAAGTGACACGAGTCCCAACCGATATCCCAGCGATATTCGTGAACCGGACATGGAGCTCTTTTTTCCCATCCCCAACAGTCGGTTTAAGAAAAAGGACAAGAGCGATCATAATCGTAATGGCTCCTGTCACAAAGAGGCCGATAAGGATATTTTTCATCCGGTCAGTCATCGCGGTTTCCTTTTATAATTCATATTGTCTTTTAAACAGTTGATGATCGGGTTGTCAATCTTCATAAAGGTTTCTGGATCGGCCACATGGACAATTTGGCCATCTTGATGAAGCGCAAGCCGATCGGCCATAAAAAGGGCCGAGTTGATATCGTGCGTTACAACAATACTAGTCCCTTTCAATTCGTTCTGCGTCTTCACGATCAATTCATTGATTTGCTGTGCTGTAATTGGATCTAAACCTGTCGTCGGCTCGTCGTAGAGCAAGATCGAAGGGCGATAGACGATCAGCCGGGCAAGGCCCGCCCTTTTTCTCATCCCGCCAGAAAGATCGGAAGGAATTTTTACTTCGGTCCCCTCCAATCCCACCAACGCAACCGCCAATTACACTATTTGCTTAATCGCCTCAGGAGAGAGCTTTTTCTTGGTGATAAGGTCGCCGTGCTGCTGTAAATAGAAACCAGTATTCTCTTCGATATTCATCGAATCAAAAAGGGCCGATCCCTGAAACAACATCCCCATGTTTCTTACAGCATGGTAGATTTGAGCTTTCTTTAGATCGGTGATCATCACACCGTCAACTTCAATAGAGCCCTGATCTGGTTTTTCAATCCCGATGATGTGGCGTAAAAGGACACTTTTCCCCACCCCTGAACGGCCTAAAATAACTAAGATCTCTCCTTGATGGGCTTCTAAATCGAGCCCTCTTAAGACGTCGATGCTCCCATATTTTTTCCAGAGATTTTTGATCCGGATCATACGCCTTTCATCCAGTCATACTTCATCTCTTGATGGAGCATATTGAGCGCCATCGTTAAGAAGAAGTCTGCAAGTAAGATTAAAATATAGCTCGTTACCACACATTGGGTGGTCGCTTTCCCCACACCCGCCGCGCCGCCCGATGTCTTCATCCCCCGATAACAGCAGACAGTCACTATCAGAATACCAAAAACAATCGACTTGATCACTCCAGTCGCTACATCGAAGAGGGTGATATGGATCTGCATCGGATCAAAGTAGTTAGAGGCCGACATATTAAAGAGGTTGGTCGCAATTAAAAAGCCGCCAAAAATCCCCATCACAATGCAAAAAAGGGTGAGGAGGGGGATCATGAATGTCCCTGCGATAAATCGGGGCGCCACCAAATAGGAGTAGGGGTTGATCGCCATCGATTTCAGAGCGTCGATTTGCTCCGTCACTTTCATGGTCCCCAGCTCAGCGCACATCGAAGAACCGACCCGTCCCGTCACCATAAAAGCGGTTAAAATCGGCCCGAGTTCGGTGATCATCGATTTCCCCACTAAAACACCTGTGACGCTTGCGAGCCCTTTTTCCCCCAATTGGTAAAAAGATTGAGCCGCCAGAACAAAGCCCGTTGTAAAACCGGTAATCGCTACAACGGAAAGGGACATCACCCCAATATGGTAAAGCTGTTCCCGGATCAGAGTCCATGCGGGAGGGCGTCTTAAAGCGGCGCTGCACACCTCAAAAACTAAGGTGACAT
>CAYWDE010000294.1:0-2476 GCA_964456885.1 uncultured bacterium
TCAAAGAAATTGGGGAGGATACAATCATCGGTAGATCCTATAAAAAGAAACTCAGTGTCAGCAAGAGCTACCCCAGCAGCTACCGCATTATAAAACCCCTGATTTTTTTCATGGCGAATGAAGGTTACCTCAGGCCTGCCTTTAATAATCTCTTCAATCTTTTCCACGCTTCCATCGGTTGAGCCATCATCAATTATAATCACTTTAGAAACTGGATATGTCTGATTCAGAACAGCCTTTAATGCATCTTGGAGATAAAGGGCATAATTGTAATTTGGGAATACAGCGCAAATAGTCATAAATAAATTTCTTCAGCTCTCTCTTTCGATTGCAACATCCAAAGGGAGGCGTACTTTCCTTTCATCTGTAATAAATCTGCATGGACGCCCGATTCAACTATCCGCCCTTTATCAAGAACATAAATACAGTCTGCATTAAGGATCGTTGAAAGACGGTGAGCAACAATAATCACTGTTTTTTCACCACGAATATTTTCGAGCGCATTTTGAATCCGATGTTCCGATAAGCTATCGAGATTGCTTGTAGCTTCATCAAGGATTAAAATTTCTGGTTCCCGAATAAGAGCTCGAGCCAAAGCAATTCTCTGCCTTTCTCCCCCAGATAGTCTATAGCCCCTTTCCCCTACAACCGTTTGATAGCCTTGAGGCATTTTTAAGATGAAATCATGCGCTCCTGCTTTCGATGCAGCAGCAACCAACTTTTCCCATGGGACATTTTGTTCTCCAAAGCGGATATTTTCTTCGACTGATTCGTTAAAGATAAATGTATCTTGGCTGACCACTCCAATCTGATCGCGAAAGCTTCCCGCATCGAGTTCCTTAAGATCGATCCCATCGACTGAGATCTTCCCTTCTGTTGGTTCATAAAGTCTTAAGAGTAAATCTAAAAGAGATGATTTCCCAGCCCCGCTGGAGCCGACAAAGGCAATCGTCTTCCCTCGCTCGATGGTCAGGTTTAAATTAGAAATCGAATGCTCTGCTGTTATTGCGTAGCGAAGCCCTACATTATGAAAAGCAATTTCTTTCGCAAAGCGCTCAGCCTTTTTTTGTCCAACAGGGCTAAATTCTTTATCACTTTTTTCAAGAATTTCTTCTAAACGGAGGATATTTCCCCATTGAAAAGCAATAGTAGTAATCGAGCTTAGACAAAGTTGTAATTTAGCATTGAGGCGATGGATGACCATAATGAAAGTAAGAAGAATAGGAAGTGGATTTCCCTCTATTGCGAGCCATTTTCCTAATGTCAAAAAAAATCCCACAAGTATAATTCCCATTATTTCATTGAGTGGAAGGATAGAGCGGATCCATAGGTTGATCTTTTTGGTAGTTAGTGCAATTTTTTCTAAATTATCCAGAATCGCGTTCATAACCTTCTCTTGCCGATTGAACGTATGAATGGTTCTCAGCGCATGCAAACTTTGGACCGTGTTTTTGCTAAATTCCACATTTTTTTCAGCAAGCAATGTGGAAGCTTTTGAAATCTTTCCAATCATAAGTTTTTGCAAAAAAGCAAAAGCACCAAAAATCACTATTGCCAGTATGGTTAGTATGGGGGAAAGGACAAGAAGCATTCCAAAAGAGACAATAACGGTAAAGATACTTACAACTAGCTGATTTAAAGGATCTAGAAGAGAGCCAATGAGAGTTGCGGGTATTCTTGCATATTCAAGAAGATCTCCTGTTTTATATTTACTTGCACAAGGAAAGGTCAAAGATAAAATCTGCCGGTAAACTTCCATCTGAGCATTAATTTGGATCTGCATCCCTATGATCATCATAGCAACGCCTCCGCCATAGCTGAGTGCGCTCCTTAAAACTTGCAATACAATGGCTAGTCCCAAAAAAAGAATAAAGGCATCTTGACTCGGAAGAGAGTGGAGGCGGTCATTTAAAAATCCAAATAAAAAGGGGATATTTTCTTGGGCTTGCTGATTAAATGCTTTTAAAGCGACTAAAATGAAGCCGAAAGAGAGACCTTCAAAAACAGCTGATATCCCGTTCGGAATCAATACAAGGAGAAATGAAAGGAGATTTTTCCCCTTTTCCCCCAAAAATAGCCGTTTGATGTGGGTAAGGCGCTTAGGTTTTGCACTCCTGGACATGGAAAGTTATTCTACTTAAATGAATTTTCCAAATCCAGAAGAAATCTAAAACTCAGTTACCGGATCAATGTATCCTTTAGCTACTAAATCTTCATAATTCTCCAATACGTATTTCGGAAACGTGTGATCGATCTTAATCGGGGCATAAACTCTATAAGCAATTTCAAGTTCTTCATCGGTAGGTACTTGATCTCTTCCCTCGATAACGCTAAATTCTTTGATCCGAACAGCATCATTGTTTCCCATAGAGCTGAAATGCCATCCTGCATCGTATAAAAGAGGCCAATTAGAATTGTATCTTCGGTCGCGGAAATATTGGGGCGAATATTTTTTTAGGTGCTTATATCTCATAGC
>CAYWDE010000295.1:0-2468 GCA_964456885.1 uncultured bacterium
CCTTGCGATAAGCCCTTTGGCTACCGGAATAAAATGGAGTTCACCTTTTCCGAGAACCGGGGAGGGCAGAAATATTTAGGGCTGATGATTGCTCAAGCGGAACCCTATGTATTCAACCTCACCGAATGCCATCTCACCTCTTCCTGGTTTGTCGATGTCCTCTCTGCAGTCCGCACATGGTGGGAATCCTCTGGCCTCAAAGCCTATTACCCTCCAGCCGACACAGGAAGCCTCCGATATTTAACTCTTAGGGAAGCGAGCCGCACCGGACAAAAAATGGCGATTCTCAATGTCTCCGGGAATGCCGATTTTGCCCTGACTCGTCCCCAACTCGATAGCTACACTGCAGCCGTTCAAAGTGCTATTCCAGGGGAAATCTCGGTCTTTATCCGGATCCATCAAACGAAAAAAGGGCGTCCGACTCAATTCTTTGAAATGCATCTTGCAGGCCCTGACCACATCGTGGAAGAGCTCCATCTAAAAAATGGAACCCTCTCTTTTAAAATCAGCCCTATCTCTTTCTTCCAGCCTAACACCCACTCGGCTGAAAAGCTTTACGACACGGCCCTCTCAATGCTTCCCGATTGTGCAACTGTTTATGATCTTTATTGCGGGACAGGAACTCTCGGCATGGCCGCCTCACAAAGAGCCAAACAGGTCGTTGGGATCGAATTGAGTCCAGAGTCTGTGATCGATGCGCAAGAAAACTTGATTCGCAATCAGATCACTAACATGGTGATCCATCAAGGCGATGTGGGGAAGGTGATCACCCGGCTCCTCGCTGAACCTCAATTCACTCGCCCCGATGCGGTGATCGTCGATCCTCCCCGTGCAGGGCTCGATCCGCTCGCTATTCACCATTTGAAAATTTTACTTCCGAAAACGATCATCTATATTTCTTGCAATCCGCTCACCCAAGCTGAAAATGTCGCTGAGCTTGTCAAAGCGGGCTACCAACTGAAGCGTCTTCAGCCTATCGACCAGTTCCCCCACACCTATCATATTGAGAATATCGCACTACTCGAGCTTGATAGATAAAGCTCTATTCAGGCAAATTGGATAGGATAAACCTTCTAAAAGGAAATGTTTTATGGTCAAAAAATCTCTCTTCTTTCTCGCTCCTGTCGCCTCTATTTTTGCTCAAGATAGCGCAGCGGCCTCTGCTGGTGGTGCAACGCAAACGCTCATTATGTTTGGGATTGCGATTGTATTTTTCTACTTCATCCTGTGGCGCCCCGAGCAAAAGCGTCGCAAAGCATCCGAGCAGATGCGCAATTCCCTCAAAAAAGGGGATCGGGTAACAGCGATGGGGATCGTGGGTAGAGTTGATAAAATCAACGATCAGACAGTGATCTTGAAAATGGTAGACGGGGCAAAAATCGAAATGATGAAACTCGCTATCACCGATGTTCAGTCTTCTTCTGAAGAAGCGACTGTTGAGTAGGTATTCTGCTTGCGAAAACAGACGTTTTCGCAAGCTTTTTTTAATTAAACTCTTCTTCTAACAAGATTCAGAATAAAACCGGCGAGAGCTCCAGGACGAAGTCCTGCTAAAGGATTTCGATCTGGTTGTTGTCTCTGTTGCCAGTTTTGCGGCAAGAGACCGTTATTCCATCGATGTTGTGCAATAGGATTGACCCCTGCCCGGTGATTGAAAGCTCCCCTTTGCGGAATTCTCCCTGCAAAAGCCCCAGCAGTAAGAGCTCCCATTGGAAAAATCGGGAGTGGATCATGCTCGGGCAATTGTCCGGCAGGTTGCGGTTCGTTTCTTTGTCTTTCTAACGCAGCAACACGCCTTTCTAATGCCTCTAGAGCTCGAGGATCAGCGCCTTGCGGGCGGTTTCTGAGTTCTCCGATAGCGCGTAAAACTTGCTGCAACCGTCTATTAAACTCATCGATAGGCGCGTCTCTTCTCAAGTCGATCTCTTGAACCATCCTCTCTAGATTTCGAATCTGTTGGTGAAGGTCCCTTATTTCAGGTACTATACGATCTCTTCCCTGGATGAATTCGCGGCGGAGTGCCCCTAATTGCTGTTCTAAATTAGGAATTCTATTGGCGAGTCGACGCACCTCTTCTACAAGAGGTTGCTGCCGCCCTTGAGCTGCTACTTCAATTTGTTGAAGCGCTGCTTGATGGCGCATTTCTGCAGCATTTAACTCCTGTCTGAGGAGACCCATTTGTTGGACTAAATCTTCCCCTCTTCCTTCAGCGTCTGCTACAGCTTGTTGGATGGCTGCTTGGTTGTGAGCGGGGACAGCATCTAAATCGGCCCTTAGTTGAGCGATCTGCTGTGCTAGCCCTTGATATTGTTGTTGTATTTGGGCCGCTGCTTGTTGTAGCGCATCCTTCGCCGCGATCAGCTCGGTCGAGTCGGTGACGCGTTCCGTTTGACGGTCGATGGCAAGAATGGTCCCGGTCTTGCGATCCACGGCACGGACTTCAAGTCGAGCACGCACGGAAACCAATC
>CAYWDE010000296.1:0-2457 GCA_964456885.1 uncultured bacterium
ATTTTTGAGACCTGAAAGATCATTAGACATCACTCCAAATGCAACTAAAGCGACGAGCCCTGTTACACCCGCTATCACCCACATTTTATGTCTTTGCGCCGCTTTTTCTTTCTGTTCGATTGCAGTGAAAAGATTTTCCCAGTCCATCTCTTTTACCCCATCCCACGAAAGATTGAGCAAATTGAGATGAGGAGCTCCTCGAAGAAGGGCTCTTAATAAATCTAACTTATTTAGGGTTACGAGAAGAAAGCTCCTGTTTTCCAAGAATTGAAGACAAGAGTTGAGTAAAAGAAAAACCCCAGTTTTTCAACTGGGGCATTACAAATGCTAGACAACAATAGGTTTACTATTCTGGTGCAGCGTAGGGAGTAATCGTATTAATGAACCCGATGATTTGCGCACCAGGAACAGTAAATGTTCCGTCAGAGTCAGTAGAATGAAAATGCTCAGTATGGGACTTTGAGGAATAATCTCCTGAAATACTAAAGGGGCCAATTCCGACGCTAGCAGACGACTCTAAAGAGGAGTCTACTATTTTTTTGTCTTGTTCACTCCATTTCCCAGAGACTTTTATATCCTTCGCAATGACGAATGAAGAAGGGATGTAAGGCATAGTCCGCTTTAGTAAATCGGGGTCTTTCCCAGGAAATTTTCCAGAAGAGATTTTTCCTGCAGGCTGACCTTGATAGCTCCACGCATCCAATCCAAAGATAGTTGCATCCAACCAAGGGCGTTGAATCGCGATGGTTGCCAACTTAAAGGAGAGAGAAATATTTTCTGATGTAGATTTTGCTCTTACGTCATGATCAGATTTTCTAAAACTAGCGTTTACAGAGAAGATACCTTCACTAAATGAAGTGGATCCCCCGTAAGAGACCGCCTTATCACTATAGTCGCTTCTAGCTTCTGAAGTGTTATAAGTAACAGCTGTGTAGCCGCTGTCATCAGCATACCAATCGCTAGGAAATCCATAAGAGACATGGAACTTAGTCCCTACAAGAATTTGACTTTTTAGGGCGCTCTGATCAAACGTATCTTTCGCATTTTTAATTACATATTGAACAGCATTCATCCCATAAGCCTGTAAATAGGTGAGCGCACGTTGAACAGTTGCCCCTGCAATGTCAAGATCACTCTTAGCGTCATCAATTTTTCCTTGCAGAGCGATGGAAGCCGCTTGCCATTTTCTTTGATCGTCCGGTTTAGTTAAATCAAAAGAATCTTTAGTAATCATATACGTTGCAAGCGCAGCCTGATAGGCATGCAAAGCTTTTTTATACTTAGCATAATCATCTGAGTCTGTCGTATATACATCACCAGTGAACGGGTCTTTCGCCTGTTTTGTTAAATAGGCCTTAACTTTCTCTAAAACTGCAAGCGCTTTCTCATCTATAGGTTGAGTAGATGTCGCGCTATGAATCACACTGTCAAAAGAATGTTCCACATTTAATGTATCAACTAGCTTTCCATCTAGATCAAAACACATAGAAGCCAAATTAGAAAACTCTTCTGTTGTCCTCATATCTCCATTGACATTCAAAGGGGTAATAGGGGGATTTTGAACATAGGGAGCTAAATTAATCGGGATCCCGTTAGGAATCATCTGAAAATAGGAGGTCTCCGTTAATGAGGGGGTTGCGCCTGCAGGTGCATAACTTAACATTTGGACAATTTTATCATACAAAGAGGCGACTAATTTAAATTGTTGGTCCCCTCCAAAACGAACTGTTTTTTCTGAAGCAGCTAAACGCATTTGTTTTACACTTGGAGAACGGGGGATTTCGTTTAATTGCGGATAAATGAAAACAGTGTCTATAAAGTCTAGAGCTATTTTGTCTAATTTTTCAAATCTTCCCGTTTTTTTTGTTCCGGGAGAGATAGAAGGTTGTAAAGAGGAAAGATCATCTCGCCCTTTAGGTTTTCTTGCCCCTTTTGCCTGGGGACCATCTTTTTCTTCAGTAGCCTCCATTTGAGAATCCAAAGTTAATTCTGGCCCATTTTGAGAGAAAGGCCTTTCTAAAATAATAGATACATCTTGAAATCCTCGCCTTCTCAACACATCAAAAAATGTAACTTTTGAAGAGAGAGAAGAGAAAAAAGAGGGGTCAGTATACCCTAGGGTTTTTACTAATAACTCTGTTTTTACCGGAACAGAATCCCCATCTGTATTAATGGCAAAAATTTGTCCCATATCTTCATTAAAAGAATTTTTTTTCCCCAAATACTTTATCCCTAGCCCACAAATTGAAGACTCGGTAGGGATGTACCCCTTTAAAAATTCTGTTTCTTTAGAAGTTTTTTGTGATCCTAAAATAGCCATAATCGCTTCCTTGTTCGAGTGATAGACTTTTTCTTCTTTTTTTTCTTGTTAAAGAAGAATAAAGTATTCTATAAGAATTTTTAAAATTGTCAATAAATATATATATATAAATTATAAAGTATTGATTTTTAAAGTGC
>CAYWDE010000297.1:0-2448 GCA_964456885.1 uncultured bacterium
GCAATTTCCACAGGCATACACTTTCTTACCCCTGAGCTTTTCTTTGTCAAAATGTGGCGGCGTCCTGGACGGGCTCTCTTCAATTTGCCGGTTCCAGTTACTTTAAATCTGGCTTTCATTGCCTTATTGGTCTTCATTTTAGGCACTGGTAGATTCTCCAATTTTCTTTTCATTTGTCTTCGGCCGCTTCCCGCTAGGAGATAATGTGGTGCTCATTGTTCGGCCCATTAATTTCGGCGGCGCTTCAACGATAGCTATATCAGCCAGCTCATCGCAAAACTGTTTCACAACCTTCTGTCCAAGATCAAGATGCAACATCTCTCTTCCTCGGAACATGATCGTGAGGCGCACTTTATTGCCTTTAGAAAGGAATTCACGCGCATGCTTCATTTTGGTCTGGAAATCATGTATGTCGATATTCGGCTTCAACTTGATCTCTTTAACCTTGATCACTACTTGCGCTTTTTTACCTTCTTTCTCTTTCTTTGCCTGCATGTATCGAAGCTTGCCGTAATCGATAATTTTTGCAACGGGAGGCTTGGCTGTAGGAGCGATCTCTACAAGATCCAATCCCATTTCCTCAGCTTTCGCTAAAGCTTCTCGGAAAGTGAGTATTCCTAACTGTTCCCCATCTTCTGTGATTACTCGCAGACGATCTGCACGAATTTCTCTATTGATTCTCAAGCTCTACCATCATCAGGTTTTTCTCTAGCATTTGCTCTAGGATCCGTTCTATTACAGCCGTAATACAAAAATCGATGGCTGCGGTCCTTTTTCTAGAGGTCTTTTTTACATGTATTAAAGGGCAGTTTCTACCTAACCCATCTACTACTACATAATCAGTCTCAAGCCCCCCTGGGACATGGGAATGATCAAAGCCTAAGATAGTAAGGGTTTTTCCAATCGATTGCAAGGAGGAAATAAATTCTTCCTCAGCTTTGTTAAAAAAACTGATTTGTATATGGGTTTCTTGAGCGGGGGTTGTCCAAATTTCGGCTACCTTGGGCTCTCCCAGACTCCTATGCAAAGCCATCCGATCCACTTCCGCAGGTCCCGATATCTCGAGAGCTCCCGGAAACCACTTTGTCTTAAAAAATTCAATCAATCTGCGGCGCATCTTAAGCCCTGGCGGGAGCCAAATATCCCCTTTCCAGAGCCCCATACGCTCCCCTATCACTTCAGCTCCTGTATACTGGTCGAGCTGCTTTAAAAATTTCTTTAACCCCTCTTTAGATTCGTGACACCAGCCGCTCAAACGGATCCCCTTCTCAGGAAGGGTTTCGACAGAGATTTTAAAAGCGGCTAATTCTGCCGTATTTTTAAGGTGGGGGCCGGGAGAAAGATCGTAAAAATTCCCAATTTGGATCAGCTCAACTAGGTCAACCCCTTCGAGATCCTCAAAACGGGTAAACACTTTCTGACTTTTTAAGAGCTCAGAAGCGCTGAAAGAGACCATCTCCAAAGTGCGGATAGGGCGCCGCTCTTTGACGATCTGCTTCATTTTTTCTTCAATGACATGGATGTGAATAGGGTGGGGAAAATAAAAATCGTAAAAGAAACCGGTTGAAGTTTCCCCGCCGCTCAGAAGGCGTATATCTGGATATAATTCATAGACGGCTAGAGCCGCAATTTCTGCCGCTGTGCGGCGCAAGACAGATGGATCCAAATTCTTTCTTTATAATCGTTGGGATGTAGCTGACTCGAACAGCTGACCTCTACGATGTCAACGTAGCGCTCTAACCAACTGAGCTAACACCCCATTTAAAACGTTAAATATGATAACCTAAAAGGCATAAATATGGAAAAGATTTATTCTCCTCACCTGAAATTGGCGAAAGCGTACTGGGAAAAGCACCTAAAAAAAGGGGATCTTGCGATCGATGCTACCTGTGGCAACGGGCATGACACCCTATTTCTTGCAGGGCTATGCTCTGTGATCGGTCTCGATATCCAATCTTCAGCTATTGAAAATACTGCAACCCTTCTAAGAAAAGAGGGAAAAGAGGCCACCCTTCACCTCCTTTCCCACGAACAAATCGATACCCTCCCTCTTCCCTATCCCCCCCGATTGATCGTCTATAATTTAGGTTATTTGCCGAAGGGGGATAAATCGATCACAACACATACAGAAACCACCCTCATCAGCGTCAAAAAAAGCTTGGACATCCTTCCAACTCAAGGGGCTCTTTCGATTACCTGTTACCCGGGTCATGAGGAGGGGGAACGGGAAGAGAGGGCTTTAGAAGGGTGGCTCTCTACATTGTCTTTAGAGATCCATCACCATAAATGGCCTGAACGGGCCAGAGCGCCCTCTTTAATTTGGATTGTGAAATAGGCTCTTAAAAACCTCTTCCCCTACCCAGGAACATCCAAGAGGGATGTGGGGTTTGATCTGCCCATGGTAATCGGACCCTCCTGTCGGGATGAGGTTTCTCTCTTTTGCCAATT
>CAYWDE010000298.1:0-2435 GCA_964456885.1 uncultured bacterium
ACGCATGAACTTCTTCAAGACATACGTTTTCTTATTGAGTGGGTTATCCTTTGGAGCGATGACGATTTTAAATCCATCAACATACTCAACAATACCATTTTCTTCCGCAATGATCACAGCTCCAGAGTCTTTTGCTGAACGCAATTCTAGACCTGTTCCTACAATCGGAGCATCTGTTCTCAAAAGAGGCACAGCTTGGCGTTGCATGTTCGATCCCATCAAAGCGCGGTTCGCATCATCATGCTCCAAGAACGGAATCAGTCCGGAGACAATCGATACGAGCTGTTTTGAAGAGACGTCCATGTGGGTGACTTTCGTCGTCTCAATCTCCATCGGCTCGCCTCTTTGGTGGGCCCAGCAGAGATCTTCATTAAACATGTTGTATTTATCGAGTTGTGTCGATGCTTGAGTGATGATGAATTCAGCCTCTTGGTCTGCAGTCATATACTCAATTTCATCGGTGACAACACCCTCTTTCACAATCCGGTAAGGGGTTTCAATAAATCCGAATTCGTTGATCTTCGCATAGGTTGCAAGTGAAGTGATCAAACCGATGTTTGGTCCTTCAGGGGTCTCAATCGGACAGATCCTTCCATAGTGAGAAGGGTGAACGTCGCGCACTTCGAAGCCCGCTCTTTCCCGATTCAAGCCACCAGGCCCAAGGCAAGAGAGTCTCCGTTTGTGGGTCAGTTCCGAAATTGGGTTTGTCTGATCCATAAATTGGGAGAGCTGCGAACGGCCGAAGAAGTCTTTAAGTACCCCAGCAAGTCCTTTAGCAGAAACAATTTTCCCTGGAGTCATCGTGTCGGAAGAGAAATCAAAAAGGTTCATTCTCTCTTTGATAATCTTCTCCATACGGGCAAGACCAATACGGCACTGGTTTTGGATCAATTCCCCTACAGAGCGGACGCGGCGGTTCCCTAAGTGGTCAATATCGTCAACAAACGCATGCTCATCGCCCAGTTTTAGGCGGATAAGATACTTGAGCGCCTCTACGACGTCCTCTTTTCTGAGAGTCACTACGGCGAGCTCTTCGTCTGTCGTTCCTAAGCCCATTTTTCGGTTGAGTTTATAACGGCCCACTCTTCCCAAGTTGTAACGTTTTGGGTCAAAGAAGAGGCGCATAATCGCCGAGCGAGCATTTGATAAGGTAGGAGGTTCGCCGGGTCTAATTTTACGATAGAAATCTTTCAAAGCCGATTCGTAAGAATCTGTGGTGTCTTTGGAAAGCATTTTAATGACAGGGTGGGTCTCATCGGCTTCTTCTGCGATACGTACAGCTTGAACCCCTTCATCCACCATCCGCTTAAGCATAGCAGTTGTGAGTTTCTCTGCTGCTTTTCCGAAAACGAGGCCTGTTTGCTCATCAACAACATCTTCAGCAAGGATTTTTCCAACTAACTTGACAAAATCTTTTTCCGATTTGATTTTGACTTTGACCGTTTCAAAAAATTCTTCGATGATATCGGCGTCAGTGGAGTAACCGAGTGTTCGGATGAATGTGGAGGCGAGGATTTTGCGGCGTCTTTTTTTCCGATCGATGTAGATATAGACCAGATCGTTGCTGTCAAACGAAGCTTCCAGCCAGCTTCCCCGATATGGGATAATACGGAATGAATAGAGCATCATCCCTTTTGAGTGGCGCTCTTGTTCGAAGCAGATACCAGGAGATCTATGGAGTTGGGAGACAATGACCCTTTCAGCGCCATTGACGATGAAGGTCCCTTTATCGGTCATAACTGGGATTGTCCCCATGTAGACCTCTTCTTCCTTAATTCCCGTCTCGTCAGTGAGTCTAAATTTTACTTTTAAAGTGACGTTGTAGGTAATTCCGCGCCGGATACACTCTTCGGGAGAGTACTTTGGAACGCCTAAATTGTAGGAAAGGAACTCCAAAATTGTTTTTTCGTCATAAGATTTAATTGGAAAGATTTCGGTAAAAATCTCCTGAAGTCCAATATTTTCCCGCTCATGGGGTAATAGATGGGATTGAAGAAACTGGTTATAGGACTTAATCTGAATTTCAATCAGATTGGGGAGATCGATAATCTCTTCCCGTTCACGAAAACTCACCCGTTTAGGCGGCTTTTTTAGCATGGGCTTCGCTCCTCAGAATTTGACAAAATAAAAATAAAATCAGGCAGGGGTATAGAATCCCCTGCTCTGATATAATAGCGTGATTGCAAACTTTTATGCTGCAACTTTTTTACAGGCCTGTCAGTTTGACCTTTCCACCAGCTGCCTGGATCTTCTTTTGAATTTCCTCGGCTTCTGCTTTTGGAGAAGAAGCTTTCAGGTCTTTGGGTGCTCCCTCGACGAGATCTTTTGCTTCTTTTAGGCCAAGTCCTGTCACTTCGCGTACAGCCTTAATGACAGAGATTTTTTTGTCATCTGGCACTGGAGCTTCGAGAGTGACTTTAAACTCTGTAGACTCA
>CAYWDE010000299.1:0-2132 GCA_964456885.1 uncultured bacterium
ACTCCTTAAAATCTCCCTACCTGATCAGATTAAAGGGCATATTGAACATCTAACCCACCCGATTTTCATGCCTCGCAACGAAGAGGAGGTGCTCCGCAATATCATGGCCCTCTCCCGTCAGCTCCGTTTTGTTGGAGACATGCCACAGATCATCATCTCCTTGGACGAACAAAAAGGTTCTGAGCTTTGCTTTACAGTGATTTTGGTCCGTGTCATTTCAGAAAATGAGCCTGGATTACAAGATCTGTTTACGACCAAGCGCTCTTCTTTAAAATATATCCCAGACCGGGTCCGTAGAGTGGGGCAACTCCGACGTAAATATGTGAAAGAGGCGACCGTATTCCGGACCACCCTCTCAAACGATAAATTCCTTAGAGCCGACCGCTCTGTCGACCTTACGAAAGCTCGTCAGCATATTTTGGCCGAATTGGGCCGCGTTGTGGGTCCCGTTCGGGATTACAACGGGGGGATGATCTATAAGTTGAACGAATCGTTGAATGCCCTCAAATCGGCGTTGGGTCGCGTAGCCGATCCGATCCTCCTGGAAAAATTCTTCTACTCAATCGTTCCGATCGAAATGAGGAGCAGCTTAGAAACGGAGCCGTTAAAGCAGTTCTTCCTCACGCTTCTCCAAGCGGTTAAAACAGAATCTCTTCAGAAAAGACAAGATCCTCAGAGGGCCTACATAGTTGCTCCAAAGAAAAAGAGGCAAATGGAGTTATCGATCCCCTCCCATAAGCTCGTCTCTTTCGCTTTTGATCTAGATGGAGCTCCTTATTTGGGGTATATGCTTCTATCGGAGAGCAAAGAGGAGCAGCAACAATTTTTACAAGCCGTTGAGCAGAGTTTGATTGGGTAGACCGCCCAAAATTTGAATTTGGGCGGAGCCAAAGCTTTTCGATTCGTCTTATTAAAGAGGAAGTGCTGAACTTAAAACGGGATCTTTTTCAGTTAAGTCTAGGCGAGAGTGTCGAGTAGACCCACCATTCAATTTGCCTGATAGTTCTCTCACTAGCTCTTTCATCTGATCTCCAGCTGGATGCTGCGCTAAAGAGTTGCTGCTAGAGTTCCCAATAGACTCTTTTTGTTCTTCAGCTCCGTTTGTTAGAGGGTCTCTTTCTTCTGAATTTTCAAGAGGATGTTGATCAGAGTGGCCATTCAGAGGTCTATCTAGCTCTTTCATCTGATCTCCAACTGGATGCTGCTCTGAAGGAGCTTTGGTAGGGATTTCAATACTCAGTCTTTGTTGTTCGACTTCTGCAGTTAGACGATCTTTTTTTTCTTCGAGTTGTGCGATTTTAGTTCTTGTCTTAACTATGAGTGCTTTCCCGTCATTAATCGCCTCCGTAAGAGCCTTCAGTTCTTTTGCCTTAACGTCGACTTCTTGTGACGTGGTAGATAAGGTGTTGTGGAGTGTTTTGTTTCTGGCTATCAGGGGAATTAATTCGTTATCGAGTTCTTGTTTTTGAGTTTTTAATTCCTCGATTTCTCTTTTATGCGCTAATAGGGTCACTTTTAGCCGCTCAAGTTCCTCTGCTTGACCTTGAATCTCTGTTTTGAACTTTGTTAACTCCGGTCTTTTTGCCTCTATTGCTACTTGAGCGCAGTGGCTCACATATTCATCTTTGATTCCATTGAGTTTTGCTTCGACTTGGGTAGCATCAAAAATTAAAGAGGAGCGGAGTAGATAAGAGCTTAAAAAATAGAAGAGTTTAGAAGCGAGTCGAGCCACTGTTTCTGCGAGCGAACTGGAAGCTTTGCTGTAGACGATGAGTCTCCCATTATAAATAGCTAACTGAGGCCTTTTCCCTTCGATCCGAAGTGTCTCGTATTGCTCAGTAACTGCGATTTGTTGTCTTAATTCGATCATAAAAACCTTTTTGTTGATTGGAGGCCAATAAGAATGCGCCTTATAGTAAATTTTTGTCAAAAATAATTAGTTTGGTGTATCGAATGATCTGTTTTTCTCAAACTATCCAGTCCTCAGGAGAATAGTTCAATTTCTCGATCAGATTTTTTGAGAAACCATCTTCCATGCAAATGATGCCGTAATAATTGACTATCTGATGACTTAGTTGATGGGCAAAGTTATCCCGAAGATTTCCGAGATGTTCATAGATATGGATAACTTT
>CAYWDE010000299.1:2142-2433 GCA_964456885.1 uncultured bacterium
ATGGTTGATTTACAAAACATCCCGGAAGCTAAAACTTTTTTCATGTCAGCGATTTTTTGATCTGTAGTAAATTGGAGATAGGAGCTTTTTTGGAGTGCTACCGGATCGTTTCTTTCGTCTATTCTTCACATTGGTTTGAGTAAGAGTTGGCTGGGTCCTCCCACCGAAGAGCCATTTTCAATTGGGTGCGATAGCCACAATAAATGTCCTTGGAGGAGATGGTCAATCATCCATAAGGGAAAAGTAAGGGCAATCGTTCTATCCCCATCTCCTAGGCGATTCCAGAACACT
>CAYWDE010000300.1:0-2400 GCA_964456885.1 uncultured bacterium
ATGAGTGGTCCCACGTATACAGCGATGAGGCGAAAAAGAAGCTGATCCCTGTCTACCAGTCTTGGGAGCTCAATGAACGGATGTATGGCCACTTGCAAGGTCTCAATAAAGCGGAGACTGCAAAAAAATTTGGGGAGAAGCAGGTGCAAGCGTGGCGCCGCAGCTTCGATGAGCCCCCTCCAGAGGGGGAGAGCCTTGCGATGACCGCTGCCCGCACCCTCCCTTATTTCCAGAAGAAAATAGTGCCCCATTTAGAAAGAGGGGAGACCGTTTTGATTTCAGCCCACGGAAATTCGCTCCGCTCGATTGCGATGCATATTGAAAATCTCTCGAAAGAAGAGGTTGTGAAGCTCGAGCTGCCGACAGGAGCTCCCCGGATCTATTCCTACCAAAATGGGCGTTATGATTTATCTTGATCACCACTCAGCGACCCGCCCCTGCACCCTCTCTTTAGAGCGGATGATCCCCTATTTGCAGGAGCACTGGGGAGCCTCTTTTGCCCCCCATCGGATGGGACAGGAACTCGTCGCTTCGCTCGATGCCCGCTATCAGATGATCTATGATCTCATAGAGGCGAAAGAAGAGGACCGTTTTGTTTTCACCTCCTCAGGGGCTGAAGGGGTCAATCAGGTATTTTGGTCTGTCTTCATGGAGCTGGCTCGGAAAGAGGGGAAGACCCACATCATTGTCTCCAGTCTAGAAGATGCTCCCACGATGCAATGTGCCAAAAGGCTCGAAGAGCTCGGCTGCAGCGTAAAAGTCGCCCCTGTCAATAGCGACGGGCAAATAGACGTAGAGCAATTGGAAAAGTTGATCAACCCCCGGACAGCGCTGATCTCTGTTAGCATGGCTCATGGGCTTACTGGAGTGATCCAACCTGTTGAAGAGATTGCTCAGATAGCTGCAGAAAAAAAAGTGCTTCTCCATCTCGATGCGACCTATGCGATTGGGAAATACCCTGTCACCTTCTTAGGCGATTACCTCACTTTTTCTGGCGATCGGATCCATTCAGTAAAAGGGTCTGGAGCCCTCTTCGCTAAGAAAGGGGCTCCCCTGATCCCTTATATTTTAGGCGGGAATGAGCAGGCGGGACTTCGAGGTGGTAGTTTTGACATCCCCTCTTTTATGGCTCTCAGTGCAGCGGCGCAGCAAGCGCTCCTCTATCTGGACACAATGGCACTTGAAATTGTCCGACTCCGGGACCTTTTTGAGAGCGAGGTAAACGGAAAAGTTCTCTACCAAAACTCTCCCAGGCTCCCAAACACTTCACTCATTGCGTTTGAAAACGTGCACCAAGAGGCGCTCCTCTATTTCCTCAACCGAAAAGGGGTCTATGCAACGATCGGTGGCGCCTACGCGCCTCATCTATCGCGAATCGATGAAACAGCGGTCAGCTTTACCCTGAGCCGGATGACGACCGAAGAAGAGATCTCCAAAGCGGCTCAAATCAATCTTCAATGAAACTGTTCGGGAACTTCAGGCCATTTCGGAGGTTCTATGATCAGACCCTTCTATTGGGAACTCTTTAGTAAAAAACTGAGAGAAAAAATCGACAAACTCCGCTATGTCGGCTCCTTCACCATTCAAACGGCTGAAGAGCGGGGAATGCGCTACGTCGTCGGAAGAGAAGGGAAACTCACCTTCTACTGGCTCGTCGATGAGTCAGATGGGATCATCGCCGATGCAAAGTTCCAAGTGTTTGGCCCCGTCGGCCTCATCGCTGCGGCTGAGGTGGCGAGCGATCTTGTTTTACGGAAAAATTACGACCAGGTCTCCCGCCTCACCGCCGATCTGATCGATCAGCATGTGCGCGACCGGAAAGAGACCCCCGCCTTCCCCAAAGAGTGCGACCCTTACCTCAATCAGGTCCTCTCAGCGATCGATCGGGCCGTTCAACAATGTTACGATATCCCTTTTGCCGCTACCTATGACACCACCCCCATTGAGAACGACTTTGGTGAAATCCCAGGCGGAATTCCCGGCTGGACTGAATTCCCTCAAGGGCAGAAAATCAAGATCATTGAAGAGGTGATCGATAAAGAGATCCGCCCCTATATCGAACTCGATGCAGGCGGCGTTAAGCTCCTCGAACTCCATGAAAGCGGGGAGATCCTCATCTCCTACGAAGGTTCCTGTACCACTTGCCCCTCCTCTACCGGCTCCACCCTGTCTGCTATCCAAAAGATCCTAAAAGCCCGGGTCCACCCGAGTCTCTACGTCACCCCTCAAATTTAATTAATTTGTTTTTGGTTTAATAATTTTTATTATTTTTCTTTATTTAGTTGTTATTTTTTTAAATGGCATATAAACGAATTGACGCTTTAGTACAGACAAAATAATCCAGGAAATTGACGAAACCCTTTTATTGAGATAGGTTCCTATATTTCAGATAGGCTCATA
>CAYWDE010000301.1:0-2396 GCA_964456885.1 uncultured bacterium
CCCGCCCAAAAGCCGATTGTTGAATTACGAACGGTATATACGGGAGCTGATATTAAACCCGTAAAAAGAGATGAAAATCGGCTTAAAAGAACGCCCAAAACGGCTGAAACCAAATCCAGTAACTGTCTCTAGGAAGGGTATCATGCTATCTAAACAAGAGAATCCGCAGGTTGAAGATCCCTTTTCTCTGAATCAAACACTACGGGCCAATCTCCGAACCGATGTGATGAAGATCGCCTTCCGGTTTCCCCACCTCTTCACTCTCCTGTTATACCGCAGTTATGAGCTCTTCGTTGTCAATTGCCCAAACGACTTTCTGGTCAATCGGACAAGGTCCCATCTCCATAAAATCTTATGCAACCAGTTTTTCTTACAAAAAAGGATGGAAGAGGCTTTACAAAAGGATGGGGCTCAAAAGCAGCTCATGATTAAGCTCTTTCGAGCCCCTTCCCGGATTGGGGTCGCCCTCGCTTATTCCTCCTCTTACGCGTTTCAAAAAAACCAGTTTTTAAAAGCACTAGATCTATTGCTGCCTGGCATCTCTGAAGTGCCCCGATCTTTTTATTTATGGCACTCTCCCGAATTCCCCTATTTTTTTACCTATTTTGAAGTGGACAAATTGAGAGGAAAAGAGCTCTCAAATGGGCAGCTCGCAGCCATTGAAACCGCCTTAAAAGAGCAGATTCTTGCCAGCTCCCCTTTAACACCTGCTGTTTTCTGGCCCTATAATAAAGAGGAATCTCATAGACAAATCCAGCTTCTAGTCAGAGAGATCACCGACAAAGAGGACATGACCCACCTCTCTATCCATTTTCAAGAACAGACGGGCTCTTCTTTAGAATTTTTAGTCCATTTAGTGAGACCAAAAGCAGCTGAACCGATCCCCTTTGAAAATCTCCCTGAATCGCTCTATTTTTTCCGCTACTCTCGCCATTTGATTAACACCCCTTTCTCCATTGAGATCGAAGCCTTTTCGATTAAGATGCCCTCACAGCTCTTCGATATCCGCGACTCGATCAACCTCTTGTATGCAAGGAGATATTTAGTCAAGCAGCTGGAGGCAATCATCGGAGAATTCCGAGACTTTAACGGAGGCCTTTTTGAAAAACAACAAGACCATTTTGAATCGGTCCGTTTAGAACTCTCCTCAAAAATCCCCTATTTTGAACTGTTTGCAGAGAGGGTATTTTATGCACTTCACCCTTTTGAAAGGTGGCTCTCCCTTTCGATGAATGAGGTGAAAGAGCTCTTCCGGGTCTTTTCCGACCTGATTTGCGACCAGAGGCCCTATGCGGCAAAATCGACCCAATCGGGCCTATTCACTGTTGTAAAAACTGAAAATCGGGTCGATTTCTTACGGAATAGTCAAAAATATGGGGCATTGACCGCTTATGCCCACCTAACGATTGGAAATTACCATTATGAGTGTTTCTCGGGGCAGGTGACGGCGCAAATCCAACAGCTTTTAGAGACTCCAGCAATCGAGGAAAATACACTCCATCTCATTTTCCAAGAGGGCTCTCCCCCCTCTTTAAATCCCCACTATTCGGCGGGAGATATGCGTTGCCGAATCCTTAATAAGCTCCTCTTTGAAGGGCTCACACGCCTCAATCGTAGTGGGGAGCCGGAATTAGCGGGAGCCCTCTCCTACGAGAGGTCTAAAAATGGGTTAATCTACACATTCCGCCTTAGAAAAGCCGCTTGGTCGAATGGAGAAAAAGTGACCGCTGTAGATTATGCCGATAGCTGGAAATGGGCTTTGCAAGATTTTGTGAGCCATCCGGAGCTCCTTTTTGCGATTAAAAATGCGAAAAAATTCAGAGAAAAGCTCTGCCCACTTCAAGAGGTGGGGATCCAAGTGATCGATCCAGAAACACTCCAAGTTGAACTGGAGGAGAGCGATCCCCAATTTCTATATAAGCTTTCGCAACCTTTCTTTTTTCCCCTTTTCGGCACCCATAGAGAACCTAAATGGTTCAACGGCCCCTACCTTGTTCAAGAGATAAAGAAAACAGGTCTAAAGTTGAATAGAAACCCCTATTTTTGGAAAACCCAAGAGAGGGGATTTGAAGATATCGAACTGCAGTGGGTCGATAATATCGATACGATTTATACCTTATTTAAAGAGGGGAAAGTCGATTGGATCGGAGATCCTTTAACGATCCTTTCTACTAAGCAAATTTGGGAACTAGAAAAAGAAAAACGGCTTCAAAAAAAAGCGGTCTCCAGACGCTTTTCTCTCCATTTCAATACCCAACACCCGATTTTAACCTCTGTCGCGATCCGGAAAGCTTTAAGTTTCGCCATCGACCGCTCTCTCATTTGCAAAGAGATCTATCCCTACAGTGTCCCATTTACCCAAACACCCTATTCAAAAGAGCTAGCTTTAAGTTTCT
>CAYWDE010000302.1:0-2390 GCA_964456885.1 uncultured bacterium
ATTTTGTGGTCTGTACCGGTAGCATAACCCAACATTTGAACACCGCCTCCGCTCTTAGGGCTTAGGCAAAGTTCAAATTTGTAATTCATTGGTTTATCAGGCTTCGGCTCAGCTTTTGGCGCCATGGCAGGTTTTTTTGCATCCGTAACCATGAATTTAATATCTTTGCCTTCTGAGTGGAAGCTTTGATAGTACTGCTTTGCAGCAACATCATATTCTTTGACAACCCAGTTAACACAAATATCGGAACCGCCATCTTGTTTAGCTTTCCATGAGTTAAATATTTTTCGGTTATCTGCAGACATCCGTCCAGCAAATGTAATTGGGTCGGTAGATTTTCCTGTCCAGCTCACCTGATCTAGAACAGCCACTACCTTCAATTCACCTGTTGGGTTTTCAGGATCTTTCACGCCCCAATCGGCTTTCAGGCTATCATCCTTTAGCTTCATACCGAGGATATAACCTGTAATCGGCATTTCTTTGATTTTGAAATCAAAGGCTCCCGCTGCATCACATGGGATATCTATTAATTGATCGGTTAAGGTACTAGTCATTTTATTACCTCCTTCTGGTAAATAAAAAATGTTTTAGGACTCACTCTTATTTCTTTCCTAATCTTGCGTCGAGGCGAAGTTCAACATCCATCCCTTCGAGTTGGATGTGGGGAAGTACAGAAATCGCACAGTCGTACCAACCGATACGCCCTGGCTTTTCTTTCACTTCAATTTTAGCAGCCTTGAAAGGGTAGCGCCGCAAGGTGATATCATCTGGATTTGTGACTGCTGTTACATAGTCCATAATCCATTTGTTTAAGATATTTTGCATATAAGGGGCGTCCGCTGAGCTCCCAATATTATCTCGGGCAATACTCTTTACATAGTGGGCGATCCGGGTGATTGAGAAAGTATACGGCAAATTGCAAACGAGCTGCGCATTTTCTGAATCTTTTGGATCCCTAAATTTTTTCGGCCGTTTTAAAGACTGGGCGCTGAAGAAGCAGGCGTCTCCGGTCCCTTTCCGATAAATCAGAGGGATGAAGCCGCAATTTGCAAACTCCAATTCCCGATAATCGGGAATGACCATTTCCACCGGGACTTTAATCTCCTCTTCACCCCGTATATTGAAAGTATGAACAGGGAGTCCTGTGATCATTCCTCCCCCTTTAGGCCCCCTTAAATATTGGCACCAACCCGATGTTTGGAAGGAGCGGACCATATTTTTAGCGAAGAGAACCGCAGAATTTCCCCATAAATATTTTTGGCTGTCGTCCCCCCAAGTATATTCGACAAAGTTGAAATTGCCGCAGGGGTTAAGGACTGGATCCCAAGGGGTCCGCAAAACATAAGAGGGGAGGCAAAGGCCTATATAGGCGGCCTCTTCTGAATCTCTGAGAGCGCTAAACGCACTATATTTAGGGTGGTTCATCAACCCTTCTAGATCGCGGATCGCAGCGAGCTCTTCGATCGAATCACAACCGAAAAATCGGGGAGAGACCGAGCTAATAAAAGGGGCGTGGCTCGCGTTGGCTATTTTCCCCATGACTCTCAGCCAATCTAGATCTGCAGGCGTATGTTCAAATTCATAGAGGCCGATAATGCTTGCGAAGGGCTTTCCTCCAAATTGGTCATACTCAGAAACGTATGCTTTTTGGAAGAGAGCGGCTCCTGTAAAATCGACCGAATTGTTTTCAAAATCTGCCTGGAGCTCCTCTTTGGATACATCCAACATATCGATCATCACATTGGCGCGGAAATTTGTCCCTGAGATCAGATCGAAAAGGCCTCTCCATGTTGACTCGAGATGTTGAAACTTTTCGTGGTGAATCACTTCATTCACTTGATCGTTGATCATCCGATTCAGTCTACTGATGAGATCCTGGATTTTACTTTTATCCAACTTGGAGCTTTCTAAATCGACATTCCAAATGAGGGTGGCGAGAGAGGAGATTAATCTTGCAGCATCAGTCACCTCTTCGTTCACATCCAAAAAACCCTCGGTCAGCATCGGGACCAAAGCTTGTTCTTCATCATAGGATGTCACTTTGATGCTTTTTAAAAAGTTCTCGAAGCTCACATCTTTTTCTTCAATTACTTCTGTCTGAGTATTGGTCATGTTGCACTCTCCTCAGCAGGGGGGGGTTTTTCGTTTTGTTTATTGGGGATGCGATACATCTCGTACCCTTTTAATTTTTCTCGGTACTTACTCAAGAGCTCTTTATTAGAGAACAGGTTGTTTACAAGAGCTGCGAATTCTTTTTTATTTGCGATGTTAGATTGAATCTCTTCTAAGAGTTTTTTCAATAAAAGGAGGGAGCGGATCTGCGGGATCTGTTTAGCCACCTCTTCTGGGGACAAAGAGCTCATGCTATCGAATTTGACTTTCACACGCAT
>CAYWDE010000303.1:0-2390 GCA_964456885.1 uncultured bacterium
AGCCGTTATAAGCCTGCAGAGACTGAAGAGAGTTTCTCTGTTGAGGAAAAAACCAGCATCGAAGAGACGATTTCTGAACATTCGGCTCCAATTGATAAAGAGTTGGAAGACGAGAGCGAAGAATAGACTTACTGCAAGCCCACTTATTTAAAGTGGGCTTGCGTCTTTCTCCTATTTTTGAGTAAAATATCATACTTTCTCTGCTTGGATGGTGGAATGGTAGACACTGGGGACTTAAAATCCCCTGGTAGCAATACCGTGCGGGTTCGAGTCCCGCTCCGAGCATTTTGGCGGTGAATTGCTACGTTGCGTTCACTTGCCAGTACGGAGTACAGGTACAGATCCGCACCAACTTTTTCCTCTCATTTGCATCGGAAATCAAATGTTACAATCAAACAAAAACCTAAGAGTTCGGGCTGCAAAGATTTCCGAGATCGAATGGATTAACCAACGCTATGACGAAGTTGAGTTTGTTCACTCTGTTTTTGAAAAGGAAACGATAGCGATTGCTGAATTCGATGGTCAAAAGGCAGGTATTGGAAGGCTTGTGAATGTCAATAAAGGCAATCTTGAGCTAGGTGGCATGTATGTATTCGAGCTTTTTCGCGGTAAGGGGATTGCTGGAGAAATTATCGAATTTTTGCTCAGTTATGTTGACTCCCAAACTACAGTTTATTGTATTCCATTCCAGCATCTTGTTCCCTTTTATGAGCGCTATGGATTTCGTTTGTGCTCTGACTACACGAATGTTCCGGAAGAAATTCTGAAAAAATTCCATTGGTGCAAGGGGAAATACGCCGATCCTACTTCTTTACTAGTATTGAATAAAGGTAAGAAAAACCCAAGGGATGAGAAGCTTTGAACAGCAATAAAGTTGGTAGAAGAATTCTCTGAAGGCAATGTTTTGAAGAAGAAGGTCGTATGGTGCAATGAAATTTAAAGCAGCCCTCTCTAGCATAAATGGACCCATCTTAGATAAAGTTAAGATCAATTGGCCTGCCGATCTGGATTTTACTCAATATCCTTTTTCCTTAAGGCTCATTAAAAACTTGGAAGAAATCAAATTCCCCTCGAAAGTCACTTTCTTTGTCGGTGAGAATGGCGCTGGTAAGTCGACCATTCTTGAAGCTATTGCTGCCAAAGCGGGGTTTGGTGCTGAAGGTGGCAGCAGGAATATTAATTTTAAGACTTCCGAACAAAAAGCTTATTCGGGCACAGAACGATTAGCAGATTGCCTCACTTTTTCATGGAGAAGGAAACCTACTAATGGATACTTTTTTAAAGCAGAAAGCTTCTATAATGTTGCTAATTATATTGATTCTTTAGCGCAAGAAGATGGCCTAGCGTATGCTCCTTATGGGGGGAAATCGCTGCACGAGCAGTCTCATGGAGAAAGTTTTCTTTCCTTTTTTAAAAACCGGTTAGGCAATGATGGCTTTTTTTTATTTGATGAACCTGAAGCGGCCCTTTCACCGCAACGGCAGTTATCCTTGTTGACCATCATTCATGAGGTATGCAAAAACCCTCATTCACAATTTATTATTGCGACTCACTCACCAATATTACTCGGATATCCCCGTGCGACTATTTACTCATGCGATGCAGACAGATTAATGCCTATCGCGTACACCGATACCCAACATTATCAAATTACTAAACATTTCTTAAATAATCCCGACTATTTTTTAAAACATTTATTTAAAGATTAAAGCTCAGATTATGAGTGGGTATTTCAGAAAGACGGTTTCCTTGTAGCTTTCACTTGTTTTGAAAAATTTTCTTTTATACAATTCTCCTCTTTCTTAGAGGGTTTTCCCATGGTAAACAAAGAACAAAATATTCAAAAATCAGTCGATCGGTTGGTCGTTTTTGAGGATAAGAAAATTCGCCGCATCTTTCACAACGGTGAGTGGTATTTTTCAATAATCGATATCATTCGAGTTTTAACGGAAAGCTCAAATCCAAATAGGTATTGGCCTGAACTGAAGAAGAAACTCCTTGTAGATGAAGGGTTTAGTCAGTTGCTCGGTAAAATCGAGCACCTGAAATTGGAGTCGAGTGATGGGAAGAAGTATCTCACTGACACAGCCAATACAGAAACCGTTTTTCGTATCATCCAGTCTATCCCTTCCCCCAAGGCTGAGCCTTTTAAGAGATGGTTGGCTCAAGTAGGTTATGAACGCATTCAAGAAATAGAAGACCCAGAGCTTGCCACGCAGCGCACCCGTGCGATTTATAAAGCCAAAGGGTACAGCGATGAGTGGATTGAAAAACGGATGCGCGGGATCTCCATCCGTGAAGAGCTGACCGATGAATGGGATAAAAGAGGCATTAAGCTGCAAAGAGAATATGCTATTCTGACGGCCGAGATCTCCAAAGCCACCTTTGGG
>CAYWDE010000304.1:0-2377 GCA_964456885.1 uncultured bacterium
ATTCGCTCCACGATTGGAAAGTTGAAAGAAAGCTTTGGGTTGACATCAGAAACAGTGTTCATTGGGGCTATTTCCTATATCGATTACAATCAGGCAATCTGGCATTCGGAAGCACATAATCCTGATACAGGGGAGAGGTGGCCTGCAATTCATCACGGGGGAGGTTTTTATGCGATTCTGCATAAGCGGCAAGCTTTCGAACATGAAAGAGAGATAAGGGCAGTCGTATGGAAACCCCATATTATCAATGGAAAAATCGATCTTGGTTTTGATGGAATGGAACCTGGTTTAACTATCAAGGCTGATCCCGAGCAATTTATTGAGGAAGTATATATTGCTCCCAGCGCAGGAAGTTGGTTGAAAGAGCTCACCCTCAACATCATCAAAAAATATGACTACTCTTTTCCAGTGATGCATTCTGAGCTTGGCGCGGCTCCAATTTTTTGATCTGAAGGCGTCTTGAGCCTTTTTCGAGAGTTCTATAGGACGGGTCTTAATAAATAGATTGGGACTTCCCGATCGGTGAATAGGGAGATGAGGCAATGGTATTAATGGGAGATCCAACGGGAATTTTGGACGAGAAAAAACGCTATATGAATCCCGAAACAGGTGGGGTATTTTCCGGAAAGGCTTGGCTGAACGTTGCAAATAGATCCAAATACGATATTTTCGATGCAGAAAGGTTTAAATCCTTTATTGAGGTAAAGCGGGACAAAAAAACCAAAACGTGGGTAAAGGTGAAGAAATAAATAAGCCTATTTTGCAAGTAGGCTGACTCAACACAGGATCTCTTTGTAGACGGGTAGTGTAACTCTTGAAAAAGGCAAATATATAGTTCTTGAGCTTTTTTTGATGGCGCTATACAATAGGGCTTATAAGTGGATCGGGAGTTCCCGATCGGCGTCTTGCCTCGGCGAAAGCCGGGGCTTTTCGCTTTCTAGGGGGTGACATTTTAGCCCCATTTCTTCGTATTTTGGATATCCCAACAGTTTCTCTTTCACTATATCAAAGGCCTTATTGGGCTGATCTTTTTTTAAGATATGCCTAGAGATCGGATGAGCGACCAAATCTGCCATTTGCAGACCGCTGCTGTTCGTTTGCTTATGGGCGAATCGGATATTCAGAGGGTAACGATCCGGGAGTCCTTGATTCGCAATTTGATCGAAGGCTAATCCTAAGTCTTGATCTTCAGGCTTGCCTCTGCTTTCCACGATGATGTGGGTGAGTAAGTGTCGTTGCCCCTTCTCTTGTAAAAACTCTATGGTTTGTTGGAGACAAGATCCTAGAGCGAGGACATAAGGATTTGTAGTGCTCGAATCACTTCCAAGATATCGCTTATCAATAGCTGTTGCTGCGATTGAAAACGGAATGGCTCTGATCATTTCGTTGAGCGAGTGTAGGAAAATCCTTCTGAGTTCCTCATTGAATAGAAACGAGAATTCTCCTTTTGATTTTCGTATCTCGTGATTGTGCAGAACAACGAGGTCATGCCCCCAGAAGTCGATTTTGAATTTGGCGATAGCTTGTTTGACGACCGAAATGTAATCGGTTTTTCTGAAAATGCAAAATGCGAGCACAAAGATTGGGTTTTCCGGATTGATTGTCTTGATTCCGTGATCGCCGCTCTCATCAGCAAATACGATGTAATCGCTAAAATCATTTCGCATTTTAAAGAGCTTACCCGAAAGAGAATGAGCTCTCAAGATCTCTTTGAAAATCTCTGAGACTTTACTACGAAAAAATGCGGAAATTCAACGGAGTTGCAGGTGGACGTTGTTTGATTCTTTTTACCTTTGTTTGCAGATTGACCTTGGGAAAAATCGGAGTTTCCCTATAGACTTGAGTTGTTTTGGGTGAGGTTAGGTAACCTAAGGTAAGAGACGTCGGCGACTAAGGTGGACTGTTAATCCATTGGTCGTATGTTCGAATCATACACCCGGAGTCTCTCTATGGAAAATCGGCACTTTTAGCAGCAGCTAAAGAGTGCCTTTTTTGTTTTCGTGGTACATCCTTGGCACACTAACCGACACACCTAGCAGTTTTTGTAGCAAAAAATTTACGTTGTTCTGTGCTCGATTGAGCTGATATAACTCCTTGGTTGCTTTCGGCTTGGAAGCAACTTTACGAAATTAAAAAAGGAGCAATGCGAATGAAAATCGCTAGTAGAAAAACCCTCTTTCTCACTGCAATATTTCATGTGTCTATGGTTTTTGCAGGGGAGGAAGCATCAATTGTTAAACTAACCCCTCCTCTACTCAATGAGAGCACAGTGCTAAAAGAAGTTAGCTGTACTCGTCCAATGAGAGAAGGGCGCTTTAATATCTCTACAGAGATGTTTTGTGGCCAAACAGACGTTAAGGCTATTGTCAATTGTTAC
>CAYWDE010000305.1:0-2364 GCA_964456885.1 uncultured bacterium
CTTGGAAAAATCCGGTAATCCCCGGCTTATAAATAGCCACTTTTTCTCCAAGACCATATTTGCCCATAGGAGTCAATAATCCAGAGGCCAAATGGGAATCTTTTTTCCCAAGCCCTACTCGATAAGTTTTGAGGAGTGTTTTCTCATTCCCATCGACGCAATAAAACCACATGCGACATTTAGAAAGATCGACAACGAAATGAAATTTAATGTCTTTACCCGGCTTAAATACATTGAATCGGTCGCCCGGATGCACTTTTTGGCTAAAATAGTCGGGCTTTTTATTTAAGCTTCTCGCGATAAAATGGCGGGAGGTTTCATAGTGGCTCGCATAGTCGGCGATCCATGCTGGACGATCTTTTAACCAAGGGACTCGGCTTGTAAAAGAGACGGTTTCAATAAACGGAAACTCGGCTGAATCGAGGACAAAAAGCTGGCTGATCCGATCGATTTCAGGGGCGTCGTTTGAGACGGTTGCTGCCGTTTGAATAGGGATGGGAGCCGCCGAAGTTCCTAAAGAAATTTCTTGGACAGGACGGGCAGCCTCTTCCTTAGAGAATCTCGCCTCTTTCTTAAGCCACCCCATGATGCCAATCGCGCCAAAAAGGAACACCGTTGCAACAACAAAATATTTCACAGTCTACCCACTCAAAAACAATTTTTAAACCTTCTCCATTATCGACAATAGAAGACTATTTTGCAACCTAGAAGAGGCTAAAAATTTATCAAATTAAAATAATAAAACATCAATTATTCTATTATTACATATTCGTATTTAAACAATAAAAATAAAATATTAAAACAAAAGGTCTTATTTCTAGGAATAAGCACATATAGAAAAAGAGGTTTGAGAAACAAGGGGGTGCAGCTCAAATAAAATCAGGAAATCGGCCCCCCAAAAGCACCCTTCGCCCGCTAAAGGGATGACTTGCACTTTGTGAGGTTGGCCAGTCTCAATTTTGACCCGATTTTCAAAAGAGATTTTTTGGCTCTCTCCCTGATATCTACGGAGGCTTTTGGGCTTTAGGATTTCATTGCCGATCTGACAACTCTCCCCCTTCACATAAAAAGCTAAAGAGAGGGGCGTTTCCTGAGTGATCCCCACAAAACGGAAATCGAGTTTAAGGTCTTCTCCAATTGTGGTTGCTTTCATTTGAAGCCATACTTCTGGAAAGGCTGCTGTATGGATCCAGCCGTCAAGACCGCGCCCTTTGATCCCAAATTGCAAGGAGGCACTTTGAGGGCCAAAGGCTCTCATTTCAACAGAACCTACTCGGATCACCCCTAAAGAGGTTCCGTTTCCATCTAAAGTCAGAGCAGCGGAGATCTGAGAGGTTTTTAAAAGGGTTAAATCGATATCAGGCTTTTCTCCTGGAGTGGGATTGAGATTCGGGAGAAGTGAGAAAAGCTGTTCGGTTTCTGCTTCGTTATACTCTTTTTCAGGGCACCACAAAGGGAGAAAAGGCTCTAATGATAAAAGCCAATCGGCCAAAACGCTCGCCTCTTTTTCAAAGCCAGCTTCTTTCCAAAGATGCGCTAATTTGCAAAGCTGATGAAGGGGTAATAGAGGGCATTTGGGAATATACGGCTGACAGAATTTGCCGTTTTTCTTAAGTCTGATAAAGTCAAGTAGAGGCTGATAGACATCAGCCTCACAGCTTGAGTGAATTCCATTAAATAGTTCCATAGGAACTATTCAATAAGTTTGCGCATTTTCTTGCCAGGAGTAAATTTTACTGCTTTGCGAGCAGGGATCACAATCGGCACAGATGCGTTCTTAGGATTTCTTCCAATTTTTTGTTTTCTTTCTACGATTTCAAATACTCCGAAATCCCGAAATTCTAACCGATCTCCTTGCGAAAGGGTGTCGGTCATTGCGTCGAGGAAAGCTTGAATGACGTTTCGCACATCATTAGGATGTAACCCTTTTGATGTAGATATCGTTTGAATCAGCTTCTTCTTTGTAATCGTCGCCATGTCAGCGCTCCTCTTTTGGCTTTCAATACTTCCTTGATTTTCAGACAAGCTGTTTGTCTCCTTCTTTGGGGAGATGAATCCCAAAATTTATTTCCCTATCACACCTTAGCTACTAGGGGTGAAGGGGTTCACGAGTTCAAAATAGCTGTTGCCGATTAATTTTCAAACATTTTTTAGATAATTTTTATCAGGAGTCGTTTTTTTTTGCCGGCACTGAGGAGAATGTAGGTGTGATCGATGAGGTCAGAATTTGAAATTGTAAGTGTAGGATCTGTAATTCGTTCGTTATTTAAGTAGGCTCCGCCATTTTTAATCAGCTTTGAACCTTCCGATTTACTCGGAACAAGTCCAACGCGGACAGCTATATCAACATATTTTTGTCCAACA
>CAYWDE010000306.1:0-2342 GCA_964456885.1 uncultured bacterium
GACGAAATTCAAACCCGTTAACAGTCTCTAAGCTTTCGCCATTTTTTTTCGGATTAAAGCGGGGAAGAGGGCGACACTGATTAAGAATAAGAGCGCCGACATGAATACAATGGAGGCGCTCGTCACCCCATACAACATGAGGGTTGCGACAAATTGGCACACGCCGTTCGCCGATCCGATCAATCCGAAGATTTTACCCTGATTTTGTTCGTTCGTCTGCCCAGAAAGCATTGTCTGGTAGGCAGGGTAGATCCAAGCCTCTGTGATAGCGGGGATTGCCATATAGATCCAGAGTTCGACCAGCCGGTCTGTATTGTATAAAAGGAACACTCCGACCGATCCTATCAGTGTAGACCAGAAAAGGACATTTTTCGCTTTGAAGCGGTGGAGAATCCAAGCGGTTCCAATAACGCCTCCAAGGGTGAACCAGAGGCTGTAATAATTGTTGTAGAGATTTATTTGAGCTTCGGAAAGGTGGAACCGGTCGATGAGGAAGTTGGATAAAGAGACCGCAAGGAGGTACCAACCGAGCAAGTTGAGGAGAAACATGAAAAAGAGCCTCTCTTTCAAAGTCAATACGCAGACACTGCCGATCGTCTTAAGAAATTTAGTTGGGGTGAGCGACCGATCTGTCGGTTTGTAGGTCTCAGTAAAAGAAAATTGGGTGTAGAGGAGGCAGGCGAAGTAGATTGCGCTTGCCAGAAGACTGGGCCAAATGTAGCCGCCGATTGAAGTGTAGGGCTCTTTCATCAACATTTCGCCGAGAAAAGGGCCTAAGATCCAAGCCATTCCTCCGAGAACAGAGAGAAAGGCGAGCTTTTGCCCCGTAGTTCCTGCTTGAATTTCGACGATCGCCGCTTGTGCCATCGCCTGCTTGCCGGAAAAAAACCCGATTAGAAACTGAGTGAGTAAAAAGAGGGCAAAACTACCGATCCATAAAGAGTAGGCCGAAAGGAGCATGCTAAGTACAGAGCCCCAAAATCCCCAGATCAAAACTTTTTTTCTCCCGATCGAGTCGGAAAGGTACCCTAAAATAGGGGAACCGACGATGTCCCCTATGGGGAATGCCGCATAAGCAACCCCGAGTGCAAATTCAGGGCTCCAAAAAAGGTTGGAAAAAGGGGTGGTTTCGGTTGCGATATAGACGCCGAGGAATGCAATAGCTACCCCCCAATTCAGGTAATCTGCAAAGTATGCGAGATATAGGGTAAATAGAGAGCGCCGTTGTCCTTTCTGCATGCGACTTATGGTTTAACGAAGAATAAGATTAGAACCATGCCGATATTTAAAAAAGAGGAATTTATTAATTTGCCGAAAAGCTTCCGTATGAAGCAATTAGGTCTTCCGCTTTTTTAAAATTCCCCCTTTTTAGTTCCTCGTAAATTTGGAGTCCTTTAGCGTTCATCCCCTGTTTAAAGTAGAGGCTCCCTAGCCGGTAAAGAATTTCTTTGTCTTGAGAGCGGAGTTTTAAAAGGGTCTCCACCTCTTTCATCTCTTCTTCAGGCATCCCGAGATCCCGATATCCGACAGCTAGTTGCTCATGGACCCAAGGATCATTGGGAGCGTATTGGCTTAAAATTGAAAATTCTTCGATCGCTAAATGGGCGACAGCCCGATATTTTTCCTCTAAAGAGGCCCCTTTATAAATTTTTGACAGGGCTACGTAGGTATTTGCAAGCGATGCGTGGACTTCGAGGTCGGTTGGAGTGGAACGGATCTGCTTTAAATGCTCATCGACAGCGGCTTGCAAAAGGAGGAGTTTCATTTTCAGGACATCTTCCCCGTAGCAATAAGCTGAAAAACTGGAGATCTGTTTTGAAAAAGGGGAGAGAAATTTGGGAGTTTTGTAAAAATTCCACTCAAAGTCATGGAGATAAGCCGATAATTTTGAAAGTGCATCCGCTAGAGAAAGATGGTGTTGAGCTTCTCCAGAAGGGATCGGAATGAGTTGACGACACGACTGGAGGAATTGGTCGCGGAGTTGGATCAGCTGCTCTGGCTTTTTGGCTTGAAAATAGAAGAGGAGGACGAAGTATGAAAAACAGGTGAGAAATAGGCCCCCTAAAGCAAATGCAAAGATCGCCGATTTAGTTAAAAACGAAAGAAAAGAGAAAAAGAGGACCAGCTCAGTACCGAAAAGGGCTAAATAGAGGATGTTGAATGTGACAAACGTATGCGTTATTCTCCTGAAGTCGCGTAAAATAGCCCGGTAATATTGGGGGAGGTTATGTTGAAAAAAGGCGTCGTCAAAGGCTTGGTCATTTTCGAGTTGTATCGACATAGGTTTTTCCAGGTTAGAGTTTCCCGTAGACCCATACCGTGTATCTTTTTCTCTCTTTTTC
>CAYWDE010000307.1:0-2330 GCA_964456885.1 uncultured bacterium
AGTAGTCGAGCCCCCGGACGATTTTTTCATCGACCTTATAGGGTACTTTGATGTGATCTAAGGCTCTTCTGAGAGTGTCAAAATGGTCTTTAGCATTTTGAGTGAGGTGATCTAAAATAGAAGGGGCTCCCTTGACGATCTCTTTATCTTTTGGATCTTTAGAGTCGAGGATCCGGAGGGGGTTTTTCTCAAAACGGATTTTACTCTCTTCAGAAAGCTCCTTTAAAAAGGGCTTTAGATAATCGAGAAGGGCAGCTTTAAAATTCATCCGAGATTCGGTATCTCCGACGCTATTAACATGTACTATAAGATTTTTAAGGCCCAACCTTCTGTAGAATTCACAAAGGAGATCGATCACTTCGGCATCTTGCTCTGCGCTTGGGTTCCCGATCGCCTCAATCCCAAATTGGTGGTGTTGCCGGTATCTCCCCGATTGGGGGCGCTCGTAGCGGAATATAGGGGCAATATAGAAAAATTTATGGGTTGTCCCCAGGTTGAGGAGCCGATTTTCAATATAGGAGCGCATCACGGGAGAGGTCCCTTCAGGCCGGAGGGTGATCGATCTCCCCCCTTTATCTTGGAAGGTGAACATCTCTTTAGTGACAATATCGGAAGTTTCTCCCACGCCCCGGTCGAAGAGATCGGTCATTTCATAAATGGGGGTGCGGATTTCCCGGTAGTTGTAGTCTGCAGCCAGCTCACGAATCACCCCTTCTACAAATTGCCAAACGTCGGAAAGCTGCCAACTCTCTTCAGCGCCATAGGGTAAAATATCGAAGGTACCTTTAGGGATCTGGTATCGCATAGGAAGCTAGTGTACACCAACAGCTCTTGATCTTTCAAGCGGCTCTACAATACATAGACATCCCAACTCAAGAATATACTCATATTTTTTTTCAACCCGTGTAATTTTAACATCGGGCATTTTAGTTTTGAGATTTTTCTCAATCTGTTGAATCATTGCGTCTGCGAAAATGTGTCTTATAGTAACAGGAATCAGTTTACACTCTTCGGGAACTCTTGTTTTCCCGGTTCCATACTCAACTTTGATGCAAATATTTTTTGGAGTATTGGAAATGCGGATCGTTGCTTCAATTAAAGACATAATACTACCTCGACAAAGGCGTAAAATTTACAACACAAGTTACTTATCATTCAAGAGAGAGATGAGTTCGTCTAAGAGATGGGTCCATTCTGTCAAAGGGCTTGCAGAAGGGTTTTTCTCGTGCTCAGAGTGGATCTTTTGAACCAGTTCCATATAGGGAAAGGGGATCCATTTTTGTCCTGCGTATTCGGTAAGATAATAGCCAAAAGTGTGGGTCTGATTTTCTGGATAATGGAGGATTTTTTTTGTAAGGATTTTAAATTTGAGGGAGATCTCCTCGTTCAATTCCACTTTCTCTTCCAAAGTAAGATTCCACGCTTTGGAGAGTTGATTGAGAAATTCAATGTCTTGGCTCCGATCTTCATTTTTAAGCGTTTCGAAGAAATTTTTTAAGGCAATGAGGTTTTCCTTGGCTCTGATCTCTGTTGTTTTAGAGCCTGTATGCCCCTGTAAAAAGTAGTTAAAAGCTTTTTGCAATATCTGTAGGAGGTGGGCTGCAAGCCCCTCTTTCCCTTTTGGAGGCTCCTCATCTGGAGGATTTTTCCGACCTGGCCCCCCTTCGGTTGCCTCGGCTCGGTATTTGTCATAGGGGTCGGGGCTGCCGACCGGATTCTGATAGGATCCCATAGAATTCCCTTTTTTTCATACTATCCAAAGGACCTTTTACTTGGATAGGTTCAAAGATCTTTTTGTTGACACAAGGGACTCTGTTGATTACCCTAATTGCTTTTGCTGCTTAAAAAAACTAAAGGCCCTGGAGGCAATGTGTCCGTCTTCGATCTATTTAGACCTGTTCCTCCCATTGATGAGATCCAGAACCCTGAATTGGTGAAGAAAAATTACAAATATTGGCGGATCCGGACGTTCTATGCGATGTGGGCTGGCTACGCCTTCTTCTATTTCACCAGAAAAAGTTTCACCTTTGCGATGCCCGTTATGCAAAGCGAGTTGGGTCTCGGGAAGTTTGAGCTTGGCCTTTTGGGAAGCATCCTTTACATCACGTATGGGGCTAGTAAATTTTTAAGCGGCATGTTAGGGGATAAATCAAACCCCCGCTATTTTATGTCGGTCGGTCTGATTTTCACGGGCCTATTCAATATCTTATTTGGGATGTCCTCCGTTTTCTGGGCTCTCGCTCTATTCTGGGGTTTAAATGGGGTTTTTCAAGGTTGGGGGTGGCCCGGCTGTGCTAAGCTCCTTACCCACTGGTATTCGCAATCAGAAA
>CAYWDE010000308.1:0-2326 GCA_964456885.1 uncultured bacterium
GATTGTGTAGGCTTTATCTTGTCCCAATCTCTCTGCTACTTCTTTCGTCGATTTTGTAAAATCAACCCCCATTTTCTTGCAGATTGTATCCACTGCATCTCGAACAGCCACTCCCTGGTCTGGAGAGAGGTGATAGATCTCACCAACCCGTCCCCGTTCCATAATAGCCAGCTCCCCACAAGAGATATCACGGATATGGATGTATGATTTAACGGCAACACCTCCACCGTGAAGCTCGATGGTTTTCCCAAGCTTCAAATAGATCGCCGAACGGGGAATAATTTTAAATAGCTGCTGATGTGCCCCATAGACATTCGTGGCTCTAACCATGACAAGAGGGAATGGGAAATTCTTAGCAAAGGCAAAAAGAGATAGATCTCCCGCTGCTTTAGAAGCTGCATAGGGAGTGCTCGGATTTAATGGAGCCTCTTCCGTGATATTTCCTACGCAAGTTCCGTACACTTCTGGAGAAGATATATGTACGTATTTTTTAAGGTAGGGGGCATTTTTAAGGAGATTTGCAAGTTGAGTAAGAGCTACAGCATTGGTTTGAAACCAATGGTGTGGGTTTTCCCAGCTTGGAGCCACTTCGCTCTGAGCCGCAAAATTGACAATGTATTCCGGCTGAAATTCATTGAGAATCGCCTCCAATTTCGAAAGATCTCGATTCAGATCGATCTGATGAAAGTGGAAGTTTTTTGAACTTCTTTTTCTATAGGGGAGAAAAAGGGGGGATTTTTCGGGTGATCTGCTAACGCCGATCACGTTATATTCCCCTTTTTCGAGGAGAAGATCGATAAAATCACTTCCCGAAAAAGAGTTGCTGCCAATCACGAGTACTTTTTTCATAATTACCTTTAAAAAGGGCCTGTAAATTCTGGATCAGGGACATCGAGAGGAACGTGCATTGACTGCTTAATGATCTCTTCTAAAAGAGACTGCGCCCGTATCGGTCTATTCATCATTTTGAACACCTCCATCGCAATATGCTTTGGAGTTGGGTAGAAATGGTTAGAGAGGGCCCAACTCGTAGGGACAAGGCGATCGGGATATGCGATCCGAACCGGTGGCGCTTTTAAAAAAGAGTGGGCCTCTTCAGCGACAATCGCGATCAGCTCTGCAGAAAACCCTGCTGTTTTCCAATCGGGATCCAATACGACAAGGCGCCCTGTCTTCCGAACTGAGTTGAGAATTGTTTCTTTATCCAAAGGCTTGATGGAGCGGAGATCTATCAATTCGACAGAAATCCCCTCTTCTTGAAGCCATTTCACCGCTCGAAACCCTTCTAAAGTCATATGAGAAGAGGCGATCATTGTGACATCAGCCCCCTCCTGGACAATTTTCGCTTTTCCTAAAGGGACCCGATACACTTCAGTAGGTACCTCTCCAAAAACGTTATGAAGCCAACGGTGCTCTAGATAGACAACAGGGTTGTCATCTTCAATCGCAGAAACCAGCAGCCCTTTTGCATCGTAGGGAGTTGAAGGCATGACGACTTTCAGCCCTGGGATATGGGCAAAAAAGCTGTGGAGCGTTTGGGAGTGTTGAGGACCCTGCCCCCATCCTCTTCCAATAATCAGGCGGATCACGATAGGCGCTTTCATCTGGCCGCCAAACATGTAGTGCCATTTCGCCGCATTATTGATGAGTTGATCAAGAGCTAAAATAAAGAAATCGACCCGTTGATGGGTCATAATGGGCCGCATCCCTAAAATAGAGGATCCGACTGCGACTCCCGTCATCGCATTTTCTGATGTGGGCATATCCATCACCCGGTCGGGGCCATATTTTTCAGCCAACCCAAGGGTGGTTCCAAAAATGGCTTTTGGGTCGGGGACTCCCAATCCCATCACGTATACATTGGGATCTTCAGCCATTTTCTGGTCTGTCGCTTCTAAAATGGCTTCGTGATATTTGATTTGTCTAGGCATAGGGGCTTTCTTTTTCTGGATCAAACTGTGGGAATGGGCTCTTTTCTGCAAATTCGAAGGCTTCCTTAATCTCTAAGAGGATCTCCGATCGAATCACTTCTGTTTCGTGCTGGCTAAATCTAGGGTGTTTGAGGGGACATTTCTTTTCCCAAGTCTGGAACTCTTCCTCCGTCCGGTACCCAATGTGATTATCGAAAAAAGGGCCACAATGTTCTCTGTGTCGATAGGTATCAAATTCTAAGAAGATGGGCCCTTTTCCTTCTCGGATAGAGCCGATTGCCTCTTTTCCCATTTGATACACCTCTTCCACATCATTTCCATTCCCCATCTGGGATTGTATTCCATGAGCGCGGGCAATAGCAACTCGATCCCTTTCGGAAGGTTGTCTCACATTT
>CAYWDE010000309.1:0-2316 GCA_964456885.1 uncultured bacterium
CGAATAATCAGAATGTAGTACGGCATTGATTACTGCCTCGCGCACGGCTTCATGCGGATACTGTGGAATATCCTCTCTTCGCATAGCATGGATGACGGCTTTCATAGAAATATTCCGCCGAATAAAGGCGAGAGCTTCATCAATAGCGACAGGAAGAGGGCTTTTGATGTCCAAATGGTCGATGGCGCTAGATTTTGTTACTCCTTCAAATCGGATTAAGCGAATAAACGGATCGGGAAATAACTCATCGCGCCTTTTGCCAAAGAGCAATAAGCCGCCTTTCGTTGGATAGGTTTGTTCGTGGTAGTCTGCAATCAGCTCGAGCGATCTAGCATTAGATTTCGAGCAAGACTTCCCGACAGAGGACAAAAGCTGATTTGCTAAATGTAAGTCTAGATCATCAGGGGATGCCCTCAAATCGGGAAGTTGGTCGAACGAGATATGTTCTTTCAAACGCTTGATTTCTGCGATCATTGCTGAATCTGCAATACGATTTGTTGATCCAAGGCGTACATAAACCCCACCGTTTTCTCCTTTGTCTTTGAGATAAAAGGGTCCTAGACTGTGGGGAACGGTAAGAATCAATACATCTTTCTCTCTCCAAGAGATGAACTGGAGGTTGGGCAGAAGAGTCGGAGCTACAGAATCAGCAATAGCATTTGCAATACGTTCCTCGTCTTGCAGAATATTTTGAATTCCAATGACGTTTTTGGTCTTATCTTGGATGCCAATAACGAGTGTGCCGCCAGCAGTATTAGCAAAAGCAATGACCGTTTGGACGATTTTGGAAAGGGTATGGGCGTTTTCTTTGAATTCAAGCGTTTTGCTTTCAGACCTTGAGAGCAGCTCTTCTAACACTGAATCCTCTAATTTTTATTTGAAGAGTATAGAGTCAACTTTGCATTCCTTTCAAGCAATGTGTTTAAGGTGAGGATGGTGTGCAAATTGCTTAAAAATTTGATATTCAGTTCTGTATGATATAACCTC
Source organism: uncultured bacterium (assembly GCA_964456885.1). GTDB lineage: Bacteria > Chlamydiota > Chlamydiia > Chlamydiales > SM23-39 > REEB52. The sequence goes on from CAYWDE010000309.1 coordinate 988, forward strand.
GATTTAGACAATACATTCCTCGATATCCGATCATCTCATCGAATTGTCGATGATTCGATCGGCCTCTGATCGATTTTGAGTTGTATAGCAAAAATCGGTAATTCTGGGGATACTCCAGAACCCCACCTGCACATGCATATCGTGGAAAGTACTACAGAAGATCTCCTTTTTGAAGAAACCGGCATCCCCATGAAATTCAATGGTAAATTCTTAATCCGCAATCAATTAGTCGTAATGGAGTAAATGACCCTAATTTAAAAGGTGTCGTTAATAGATTCTTCGAGCCGTTATTCGACCAGTATAAAACAGCCCGCTTAAAGCACCAGATACTGCTGATGCAATTACCACGACACGCAAGCCAATTACTTCATACTTTACTGATAGTATTCCTGATACTAAAGTCGTCAGCACAGCCCCCATATAGCTACCGTTTAAAACAGCATCGCCTATTTTATTGCGCTCATCAAAGCAATTCCCAATCTTGTTAACCAAAATAAGCAAACCGATCCCACTGCCTACTAATACAGCAGCAGGAAGGATCGGAATGAGACGCAAACTGATTAGATTAGCTTTTGCCTCAATCGCCCTGCCAAAAGATCCAGCTAAAGGGATTAGATGCCTATTAAAAATACGATCTGTCATGAAAAGTGTCAGAATAGAGGCGAAGACCGAAAAACATCCCGCGACTATGACAAACGCTCCTAAAGATACAGAGACAACTAACCCAATTATTTTCTGCCTTCTTAACAAAGCATCATATTCTGCAGGAGTGAAAATAGCATCCACTTCAAAAGCCGATCCACACCTTTGAGGGCAATCTAACACTCTTTTTTCAATGTACCACTTTCTCACACATTCTCTATGAACCCGGTGGTGATTTCCTTGCCGACCCCCGTGATTAAGAATAGGACCTAATTCAGGATTAGCATCTGTTAAATTTAAAAGACAAATCGCACACTGCTTTGCACGAAGAGCTGTGCCTAAATCCCACGGTTGATTGAGATAGAGCGGATCCTTTTCACATCTAAACACACAAGTTAGCGGTTTATCAGTGTGGATCAGATTCCATGATAAGAGGCAATTTCTGTGAATAGCATGGGCCGGATGCGCATCGTCACCGTGATTGACCATCTCTTGGCCCGCCAGTTCCTCTTGACAAATGCTACAAGAAATAGACCCAACAGCGTTCACCATAAATCCTTACAAAATGATTTGGGTTATATTTTATAGCTACTGCGGATATTGAATTCTAACATCCGCAGCAACCAGAAATCACCTAGAAGGAGTGGATAGCAGAAATCCTACCACCTAAAAAAGTCATGGCATTGA
>CAYWDE010000310.1:0-2306 GCA_964456885.1 uncultured bacterium
GCCGCCAACTTATTGAAGCCAGCGCTCGCCCGCGGCCTTCTCCATTGCATCGGGGCCACTACGTTGAATGAATACCAAAAATATATCGAAAAAGATGCGGCTCTAGAAAGGCGCTTCCAGCCCGTTACAGTCCCCGAGCCAAGCTTGGAAGATGCGATCGCGATTTTAAGGGGCCTCAAAGAGCGGTTCGAGATTTTCCACGGCGTCCGGATCACAGAAAATGCGCTCCATGCAGCCGTTTTCCTCTCAGCCCGCTATATCGCCGACCGACGCCTCCCCGATAAAGCGATCGATCTGATTGACGAAGCGGCGAGCCTCATCCGGATGCAGATCGGGAGCCTCCCCCTCCCCATCGACCAGAAAGAGAGGGAGCTTGCCTCTCTCATCGTAAGACAAGAGGCGACCAAAGAGAAACCCGATGAGAAAATCGCGAAACTCAAAGAAGAGCTCGCCAACTTACGGGCTAAATGGAATCGGGAAAAAGAGCTGATCCAAAAAGTGAAAGAGAAGAAAGATGCTCTGGAAAAACTCCGATTTTTAGAGGAAGAGGCCGAAAGAAAAGTCGATTATAATAAAGTCGCCGAAATCCGCTATGCAAAAATCCCTGCAATGCAAAAAGAGATCGAAGAGGGGCAAAAGGCGCTTGAAGAGCTCAAAGACCGTCTTCTTCAAGAAGAGGTCGATGAGAATCTGATCGCTCAAACCGTCTCCAAATGGACTGGCATCCCCGTAGATAAAATGCTCGAAAAGGAGACTCAGAAAATCCTCCAGCTCGAACATCACCTAGAAAAAAGGGTTGTTGGGCAACCCCTCGCAATCAAAGCGGTGAGCGAAGCGATCCGGAGATCCCGGGCTGGTTTAAGTGATCCCCAAAGGCCGATCGGGGTGTTCCTGTTTGTCGGGCCTACAGGTGTCGGGAAAACCGAACTCGTCAAAGCCTTAGCAGAGCAACTTTTTGATAAAGAAGATGCGATCATCCGGCTCGATATGTCTGAATACATGGAAAAGCACAGCGTCTCTCGCCTGGTTGGGTCCCCTCCCGGCTATGTCGGTTATGAAGAAGGGGGCCAACTAACGGAAGCCCTCCGCCGGAGACCCTATTCAGTGGTCCTTCTAGACGAGCTTGAAAAGGCGCATCATGATGTCTTCAATATCCTCCTTCAAATATTTGATGAGGGGCGCCTGACCGATAGTAAAGGACGGAAGGTCAACTGCAAAAATGCCCTCTTTATTATGACCTCGAATCTCGGCTCCGATCTCCTTTTAAAGAAGACGGCTAAGACCAAAGAGGAGCTCCTCGACATCTTAGATCCGGTCCTCAAGTCGACCTTCCGGCCCGAATTCCTCAATCGCCTGGACGAGATCCTCCCCTTCCTTCCCCTCAAAGCTGAGGCTATGGAGACGATTGTCGGGATCCAATTGAAACGGGTCGCTGCCCGTCTTGAAGAGAAACAAATTTCTCTTAAATGGGATCCTAAAGTGGTCAAACACCTGGCTGAAGAGGGGTATGACCCCCTATTTGGAGCCCGACCCCTTAAAAGGATCATCCAACAGGAGGTTGTCAACCTCTTTGCCAATGCGATTTTGGAGAATAAGATCTCTAAAAAAAGCGAGCTCTTCCTCACTGGACGCTCTGCTGGAGATAAGTTTGAGATCGGATATGAGGTCAAAAACAAACTATAAACCGATCTGAAACGGACGAAAAATTTTATTGGATAAGGTTCCAATTGAACCAAAATCATCTCAACTGTTATGATGAACCCACAATTTATATTTAGGAACTCACTATGGCTAGAATTTGCGCTCTCACTGGGAAAAAATCGAGCTCAGGCCGCTCTTACACATTGCGCGGTATTGCGAAAAAGAAAAAAGGTATCGGTCTTAAAATCACCGGCTGCACCAACCGCCGCTTTTTGCCTAACTTAAAGACAAAACGGCTCTGGATCCCTGAAGAAAAACGGTTCGTTACACTCCGTCTATCCACTTCCGCACTCCGGACGATCGACAAGAAAGGGGTGAGCGCCGTTGTTCACAAAATGAGAAAAAGCGGACAAAACGTCTAATTTTTTTCCCTTAAAAGGTGGGGATTCCCCCACCTTCAAGTACTCAGCCAGATCGGCAAAATCGAATTCAGATAATCCATAAATTTCCAAAGCCCTACCCGATGCTCTAGATGCCCCAGTCGGTCAAACTTCGCTTGGGGAAATGCGATCCCAAATCCAAAAAGGCCAGGAGCGATAATCCCCGTCTTATCATCGTAATGGAGCCGCTCATACTGCTCTAAAACAGGGAGTTTTCTCTTCTCA
>CAYWDE010000311.1:0-2284 GCA_964456885.1 uncultured bacterium
TCTCCAATCTTTCTGAAGAACATCTTTAAAACTCTCAGTTGGACCCATAAACCCACTCTTAGCATATTGGCCAGGGCGAGCTCTTTTTTCAATTTCTGCTATGGGGATCCCATTGATTTGCTCCAGTAGTGCGATCGTTTCATAACGATCGATCGCCGTAGCCATTCTAGCGTTTACACCGACTGACATATTTCCCTCTCTTTTTGGGCAGAAAGTATATATCAAGCAGAAAATAAAAAGGTCGAGATTGTCTCCATTTCAGTAATAATCCCTGATCCGAGCTTCAAGCGCACCACAAGCTCTGCGAGCTACAAAAGTTTCTAGATTGAAAAAGAGGGCAATTCATAAATAAATTCGTACAGGAAAATCAAGAATAAGAAAAACAATGTTCTGATATCAAATCCCAAGTGCCAAATATCTTAGATCCCCCGGATGGGCGCGACGCCGATGCTCCTATAGCCTCGAGGGCAGTCAAAGCTGACCCGTACACCAGAAGGGTCGAAGCCCCCAACAATCAAGTGGAGATTCCGAGTTGTTTCTTTAACACAGGTATAAGTGTCAATATTCCCATTCTGCTCATTACCATATTGAGAATTATTCCCTAGGAGATAGAGGGAAATACCATTCGCAATGCCCCCAACACCAGTTCGTATCTCTGACACACTCTTCTGGCATTAAATTTTGCTGAAGGCACTCAAACTGCCCGTTTGTCTTCTCGCAAATGCCCCGTTTCCGAGCGTCCAATTTGAGGCAATTTCGATTATACTGATCTACTCGGGTCGTTAAACATCTATTAGCGCAATCTGTGAATGAAATTGAGTTGAACGCATTTGGATTAGGCTCAACAGCCATAGCCGCACCCGCTGTAAATCCAACCATTACTGAGAGGCCGATAAGAGCCGCTTTCCGGATTGTGCTCATCCAACTTCCTCGAGGTTTCGGTTTTTCTACTGTTTGATTTGTGATTGAATTGTTCTGAACACGATTAATTGCAGACATAAAATTCCATTCCGTTTTAAAAAATTTTAATTAATTTTATCACAATAAATAGATCAAAATCAATATCATATTTTATATCCCTATATTCATTACAAAAATTTATCTACATAAATTTAGAAACCTATATAAAATAAGAGCTTATGCCATTTGATCCGCGCTCTTTAGCTCTCTATCCTGACCAACCAGGCGTCTATCTGATGAAAGACGTCCAAGGGACCATTCTGTATATCGGGAAGGCGAAAAACATCAGGAATCGGCTCAAACAATACTTCACTGTCTATGGGGATCAACGGGATATGGTCCCCTACCTGACGGCCCAAGTTGAAGTGATCGATACGATCATCGCCCTCACAGAGAAAGATGCCCTCATCCTCGAAAACAACCTGATCAAACTCCATAAGCCGAAATACAACGTCCTCCTCAAAGATGATAAAACCTTCATCAGCTTAGTGATCACTCGCCACAAGTGGCCTATGATCCAATTGGTGAGATACAAAGGGAAACCGAAAGACAATGGGCTCTATTTTGGCCCCTACACCAACGCTTTAGCTGCGAGACAGACGTTCGATCTCATCTCAAGGCTGTTCCCTTTAAGGCAATGTTCCGATGGGGAGCTCGCCACAAGGCAAAGGCCCTGCCTCCTTTATGACATCAAAAGATGTTTAGCCCCTTGCGTCAATAAGTGTACAGAAGAGGAATATGGGGAGCACATCCAATCGGCGATCCGGCTACTGAAAGGGCAAGACAAAGAGGTGTTGAAAGAGCTCCAAAGGAAAATGGAATTTGCATCGGACAACCTCGAATTTGAAAAGGCAAACACCTACCTCCAAATGATCCATCAGATAGACCATGTCACCCAGGTGCAGCATGTCGACAACCCTGCAGCTCAGAATTGCGATGTATTGGGACTTTACCGAGAGGCCGATACGGTGATGATCGCCCTCCTCTTTTTCCGCGAAGGGAAACTGGTCGGCTCGGAACATTTCAGCTTCCACCTCATCGCCTCCCAAGATGATGAGGTGATCGAATCGTTCATTTTGCAACACTACAAAAACAGTACAAAACTCCCTGCAGAGGTGTTCATCCCTTTAGAGCTGCCGCAGCAAAAAGATGTGGAAGAGATTTTGCAACTCTCGATCCACACTCCGCAAAAAGGGAAAAAACGGGATCTGGTCGAAATGGCCCAACGGAACGCGAAGGCCCTCTTTGTTAGGGAGCAAGATGCCCGCTCCTTAAAAGAGAAGATGCTCCTCGATCTTCAAGAGACCCTTCAGCTCACCCGATT
>CAYWDE010000312.1:0-2268 GCA_964456885.1 uncultured bacterium
CCTCTTCAGAATATCCCAGCAAATAAACAGCGGAAAAGCGCTGCGCAAAAAGCTCGAGAATTGGAAGAGTCGGGCAACACAACAATGGTTGAACGGAAGGGCGCTGCAAAAAGAGCTATGGAAGAGATTCCAGAAAAGGAATAGTTAGTAGGCTTCCCCGAAGCTGTTACAGGGGCGGGGGCTTTTCTTTCGGATCGGGGACTTGGAATGTTTCGACAAGTCTCTCTGGTTTTTTCTTCATGATGAAGGTCAATACGCCCCCAGTTACAATCAAAGCAGTTCCGATGAGAGATCGGATCCCAGGCTGGACCCCGAAGATGAGCCAACTGCTGATCGCTGCATAGATAATAGTAGAGTATCCGAGAGGGGAGAGGAAAGAGGCGGTTCCATAACGGAATGCGATGGTGAGAAGCATTTGTGCAACGATTGTCGATGCCCCGACACCGATCAGTTTGACCCACTGGAGTCCAGTTGGAGGGACCCAATAGATCCAAGTGAAGGGGGCGCTTGCTAAGGTACCAAAAAGGAAGTAGTAGAAAAGGGTGCGACTCATCGGCTCTTTTTTTAGATTTAAAACTCGAAGGGCTGAAAATGCGATTGCAGACAAGAGTCCCGCCATTAGGCCAAAGATAAACCCTTCTTGGAAAATTTGCTTAGTCGGATTCAAAATCACAGCGACCCCGATAAACCCGATAATAATCGACCACCAGACACTGAAATCGATCTTTTCACGCATCCAAATCCACCAAATAATAGGGACAAAGAAAGGGGCTGTATAGTTGAGGGTGGTCGCATCTGTTAGGTTGAGAAAACGGATGGCTACATAATAAAGGTAATAACTCAATACGCCCGAAGCATCTCTCAGTAAATGGATGGGGAAAAAATCGGTTTTTAACCGTTGGACCCCTTTTCTTAAGGCAATCGGGAGGATGCAGATCAAACTGATAAAATTGAGAAAAAAAATAATCTGGATCGTGGGAAATGCTTTTTTGAAGCTCCAAACCAAAGAACTCGCTATGACAAAAAAGATATATGCAAGGAGGCAGGTGGCTATTCCGAAGCCGAGACGAGGCGGTGTTTGTTCGTGTGCCATAGATTTTTATATTAACTGAATTCGGAATTTGGTAGATAGGGTAGGAGGGCGTTTGAAAATAAATCTTTCATTCTTAAACGTCCCTGCTATTGAATTTGAGGGAGCTTATGGTGTCTGATCAGGTGAAGATGGAGTGGCTGGAGTTCGATTTACTGCAACCATTTCCTCATGTGACTCATGGGGTGTTTTTACGTCATGGAGGGGTCAGTAAGGATTCCTGTTCGACTTTAAATTTAGGAAGTGGGACAAGCGATCATCCAGAAAATTATAAGGCCAATCGGGAGCTTGTCAGGAAAGTTCTAGAGATTCCCCATCTCGTTTTCCCTCATCAAACCCACGGAACGAACGTCCAGCGGGTTACGCCAAAAAATCTCGATAAAACATTTCAGGCCGATGCGCTCTTCACTACAGAAAAAAATCTCGCTCTGGGGGTGACCCATGCAGATTGCCAAGGGGCTATTTTCTATGATCCAGTTCATGAGGCGATCGCTGTTGTACATGCAGGATGGCGTGGGATGGCGCAGAATATCTATGCGCGTACTTTGGAGGCGATGCAGCGGGATATTGGGACCCAACCGCAAAATTTGCTCGTCTGTATTTCCCCCTCTTTAGGACCAGATCACTCAGAATTTAAAAATTATAAACAAGAATTGCCCCAAGATTTTTGGCCGTTCCAAGTAAAGCCTAACTATTTTGATCTATGGGCCATCAGCAGAAAGCAGCTAAGCGCTGTGGGTGTCCTCGATAAAAATATTGAGATCACAGAAGTTTGCACCTATTGCAACCCGAAAGACTATTTCTCTTACAGAAGAGAAAAAGATACAGGGCGGCACGGAACTATTGTTGCATTGAAAGGGTGATTCCTGGAAAAATAGCTCTCCATGGAATGGACTGATCTCCGTCTTGCAGGGTTAAAGCTCATTACCCCCCGCCTATTTCAGGATGAGAGGGGATTTTTCTTTGAAAGCTACCGCGCAGAATCTTATCTAGCTCATGGGGTTGGCCCGTTTGTTCAGGATAATGCCTCTTTTTCTCGAAAGGGGACGATCCGTGCGCTCCATTTTCAGTCCCATCCAGGGCAAGCCAAGCTGGTGAGCTGCGTTCAGGGGGAAATTTGGGATGTCGCTGTCGACTTAAGGAGAGAATCTCCCACTTTTATGGAGTGGGAAGCGGTT
>CAYWDE010000313.1:0-2257 GCA_964456885.1 uncultured bacterium
ATTTCAGGCGCTTTGAACCCGCCCAAAAGCCGATTCTTGAATTACGAACGGTATATTGAGATAGGTTCTTAGAGAGAATTTTTCTGTTACTCAAATGATTTACTTTATTGGTTGAGAGACCCTATACTTCAGCCGTATGAAATGGTTATTTTTTTTATTTGTATTTCCTTTGTTTGGCGCTTATGTGGGTAATCCCGCCGATCCCGCATTGATGAATACGGGATTTTTCTCTTCGAGTTACCCATTTTTCAAATTCACTTCTGGCTATATTTATGACTACACTTCAAATAAACGGTATGAAGCCCCTGATCAACCTCTCCACCACTTTGGCCTCCATTCACAGTTAGCCAGTTTTTCTCTAATCTTTATAGAGCGTCTCCAGATTTTTGGAACTGCTGGGGGATCTAAAGAGACCGTAGAAGAGAAACCCTCTTATAGTATGCTCTTCGACATCCACACCGACTACCATTTTTCATGGAGCGCAGGAGGCAAAGTGATCCTTTTACAGTGGGGGCAGACCTATTTTAGTACCGATTTTACCTATTTTGCGATCCCCTCTTCAAGTAAATCCTTTTTTAAATATTTAAATCAGCTCAATTTGCCGATCCAATGGGAAAAAGAGAAATTTTCTTTGCGCGAATGGCAAATCAGCGCTGGACTCTCTTCCCGCTTTTTCTTCCTGACCCCTTATGCAGGTGTCACCTATCTCAACTCTAAGCTACACGCCCAAATCAATTATCAAAATGCTTTTAAGTGGGGCTATTTTTATGGCATCACGATGTCTTTAACAGGAAGGCTGCAACTCAACTTTGAACAACGTTTTAGAGATGAATCTGCCTACACATTTTCCACTGTAGCGGTATTTTAAATGGATGGGCATCCGCAGGCGAGGTTCATTGTAGACACCTTAGCTAAGGCAGGCTTTACCGCCTATTACGCAGGGGGATGGGTCCGAGACCTTTTGTTGAATCACCCTTCTGATGATATCGATATTGCGACAAACGCACCGCCAGAGACCATTCAAGCCCTTTTCCCCCATACTGTCCCGGTCGGAATCGCTTTTGGGATTATCATTGTCATTATCGAAGGGCACCAGTACGAAGTGGCCACTTTCAGGCAAGATCTCGATTACAAAGATGGGAGGCGCCCCTCCCGAATCGAATTCGCAACAGCTGTTGAAGATGCAAAGAGGCGCGATTTCACAATCAATGGGATGTTCTATGACCCTCTAACAGAGGAAATTTTTGACTATGTAGGAGGACGGGCCGATTTAGAAGCAAAAATCATCCGTGCCATAGGAAATCCCCATGAGAGGATCAAAGAAGATCGACTTCGGATGATCCGGGCCGTACGGCTAGCTTGCAGATTCAATTTCCATATCGAAGAGGCTACCGAAAAAGCGATCAGGGCCCATGCTAACGAACTCTTTCCAGCCGTTGCAATTGAGCGGATCTGGCAAGAATTTACAAAAGGGCACGACTTTAGAAAGCTCCGCCCTATGTTGATTCAGTTGCACCAATTTGAGCTGTTACAAGCGATTTTTCCAGAGTTAAAAGAGGCCTCTCTTGAGGAGGTTGAACATCGGCTTCAACCCATTAAAGATTATCCAGCAGAGGCCCCCGTTATCGCCTCCTTTTTGCCCCTTTTCCCGACCAGTTCCCTAAAAACTCAGATCGATTTATGCAAAAAACTTAAATTGCCGAATCTCGATCAACAATTTGTAACTTTTTTATACCACGCAAAAGAGCTCACACAGCTGAAAAGGCCAGTTGAGCTTTTCGAATGGGCCTACTTCTATGCAAATGCTTTCGCCCCTATCTCTCTCCAGATCATCAGTGCCCATTTAGAACCACGGAGAAGAGTTGCCTTTTTAAAAGAACATGAAGAACAGATCCAACTTTTAAGGGAATCGATCGGCCGGATTCAAAAGCAAGACCCTATCGTAAAATCGGAACACCTTCTTAAAGCGGGGATCAAGCCTGGGGTGACGATGGGCCTTCTCTTAAAAGAGGCCGATCGGATCTCAATCAATGAACAGATCTACGATCCAGCGCCTATTATTGAGCGTTTAATGACGTTATCTATATGGCCAAAATAATCACCTTTTTCCTCCTGATTTCCCTCCTTCATGGAGAAACAGAAATGCAATCTCCCCCTTTCGGACTTTCTCCTCGGGAGCTTCCTCTTTCTCCTCTCTTTTTAAAGAAACTCACTGAAATAGGCATAGAATCTACTTTTAGGCCTCCTCCCCCTTCTC
>CAYWDE010000314.1:0-2244 GCA_964456885.1 uncultured bacterium
CTCCTGCGTGGAGCTCGGAGAGGGGGCGTCTTTGCTCATCTAAAATTTGGACCGTCCCAGAGACGATGAGGTAGATCCGGTTGGCCACCTGTCCTGTGGTGAACACTTTCTCATCCTTGTCATAATCGTCCTCATGGAGCTTCTCCGCAATGGCGAGAAGAATCTCCAGATCGAGATCGGAGAAGAGACGCATTTTTTTTAAGAAGAACGCTTTTTCAATCAAACTCTTCATGATTCTAGTAGCTCATATGCAAATTGGTGGAAAGTTTCATCCGAATGTTTCATCTGTTCGCGCAGTTGCTGGCGCCAGTTGGGCATCTGCAAGTTCGCTTTCAGTCGGACGGCGACAATTTTATCAAACAGGGAGGGGGATTGTTCCAGTTTTCCCAACAATTCCGAAAGGGTCAATTTCGGATAGTCCCCTTGCCAGCTTAAGCAGGCGGCCATTTTCTCTTCGAGAGGCATATCGTCCACTAACGGAGCGATCAATTTGAAGATCCGGACGTCGCACGTTTTCTCTAAACTCTCGACAGCGTGGGAGTGGATCTTTGCGTTGCGGCTGTGGAGGGCTCGCACAAGGAGTTCAGGATCTTCCAAAGAGCCTGCAGCTCCGAGAAGGTGGATGATGAAGTCGATCACCGATTGGTAGCCTGTTAATAGGGCGCTCTGAAGCATTTCGAGATCGTAAAGGGGGTGTTGCTTCTGGATCGTGTGGCCGAAATAGAAGTAGAAATAGGCCCTTTCGATTTCGATATCGAGGATGTCGATCAGGTTCGCTTGGAGCTGAGGCAGGGCGAGGCGTCCTAAGATTTTGCCAGCTAAGAGGCGAGCTCTCTCTGGAAGGGCGATATCTTTCGTCAACGTGAGGAGGAGGGGGACGATCTTGAGCCCCATTTGGACGAGGATCTCTTCGGTTCTTCTCCGTTCGTTGGGGCGGAAATGGACACTCGCTAGGAGGATCTCTTTGGTCGTGGTTGAGTCGGCGATTTTCCCCAGTGCGTCGAGAATCGAGAGGCGGAAGGTATTGTCTCTCGCTGTTTCCACCTCTTCGATCAGGCGGGGGTGTGGCGAGCGAGCCGTTTATCGGCGAGGCGTGAAACACAGCGGGCAGCAGCTCGCTTAACGAGGATCGCTTCATGAGAGAGGAAAGAGAGGGCGATCTCTGCCGCTTCCACAGTATTTTCTTCAGCTAAAATATCGAGCCCCATGCTGATCTCATCGATGCGGGTCGATTTCAGCATCAGATCGAGTTTTTTCGCAGCAATTGTCCGGTTGAGTGCAGCATAATCGAGGGAGTGGTTGGCAAGCGATTTTTTCATCGTCAAGATCGCAGCGCCTCTTAAGAAGAGATCTGGATCATCGAGATCGTCTTCCGCTTTCTCTGGGTGGTGCAACCCCCGCTTCGCTAAGTAGAGGTAGGCCCATTTAGCGAGCTCTGGCGACTCATTTTCATTTATCCAACCATCGATCATTTCGATCATCCTTGAGTCGTTGCTGAATTGGGTCGCTTCAAGGAGGCGCAAAAAGTGGATTTTCGAGAGGGTTCCAAACCGCTTGGCGATCGAGACAATCTGGGGAAGGCTTTCTCCAAGTTGAAATAGAGCTTCAATGGCGAGGAGCTGCGTCTCTTCAGAAGGGGATCTGAGGGCTTCGAGGATATCTTTTTTCGTCTCTTTTTGTTCCCGGCGAGGCATCGAACTGAGCCACCCTTTCAGTTTCCTCTCAAAATGGAGCGCATTGTCTTTCAAATTGAGCATGATCGCATTTGAGTAGATAGCGCGGATGATGAGGGCTAAGACGAGGACGATCACGGTCAAAATGAGTCCGAGCCAGCGGCTCCCATTTGAGAGGGCAAAGAGCATCAGGGAGCTTAAAAGCATCCCGATCGGCTCAAAAAAGGAGTCGTTGATGATCCTCACTTTCGATTTGAGCTTGGTGGGGACCGCGTTTGATAGGAGGTTGAAGCAGTTGTCTTCTACGGTGAATAGAATCCCGTCAACCGCAACAAGGCCGAGAACGGCGAGCCACATCGCATCTTGGAAAATCCAGCCCGAATAGACGCCGGCGAAGAAGAGGGGGGTAACTAGGATTACGTTGTTAAGCCCTGTCTTCCGGATGAATCTCCCAAAAAAGAAGACCCCGAATACGATATTGCATAAAGAGATCATCGCGCGGCATTTTCCTAAAAAAGCGGCGATCTCCCCTTCGGCGACCGTCTCTGTAGAGGCGCTAAAAAATCTCCCA
>CAYWDE010000315.1:0-2235 GCA_964456885.1 uncultured bacterium
GAATCTCATTTTCAACAACATCCTATGACAAATAATATGACTATTCATAATTTTGTGGGAAAAGGCTGATTGTGACACTGCGTGAGCCGTCTTTGACCCTATTTACAATGCCACTTGACATCCTCCCCTCACTAAAGGGCGAAGTTTGCCGCGCTACATGGATTAAAAAATGTTTGTTGACAATGAGGGCTATCTTGAGTAATCAAAAGGGATTATGCAGAGATGGCTCTCTTCACTTCTATTCCCCTGTTTTTTATTCGCCCAAAGCGACATCGAACGGGAATCGATGCTTTATCAAGCGCAGGCTATTTCTCAAAAATTCAGCTTAGAAATAGCGAAACTCCCTCCCCCTCCCCTCTCTCCACAACCCCAATCGAGTTTAAATACCGCATCGATCTGGTTCTCGATCGATCTCGACGCGCTCCAGAATCCCGCCTTTGGGGCGTTGAACGAAGAGGGATTTTGGGATCGGTTAAGGGAGATAGGTATTCAGGGGGTTTATCTCAAAGGTTTAAAGAAAGGGGGGCAATCCCGTACAGGGATCGGTCTCGACCCAAAATGGGGATCTGACTGGAACGAGATCGCTTTGCAGCTGCAGAAAAAAAATATCGCCCTCATCGGAGACTCTTTATCGAGCAGCACAGGGTTGAGCCCCGACTTTTGGCTCGCCCTCAAAAATTATGGCCCCTATCCAGGGCTCTACCATCTAGTCGAAATCGAACAGCGGGATTGGAAGATGCTCCCCAATGTGGGTAATTCTCAACTCTCTGCGAACGTTCCTTGGCTCACCTTACAAGAGCTCCATAAAAAAGGGTATGTTCCCGAACAATTCGCCCCTTATGTGAAAGAGAGCAATTGGAACACGACAGGAAAAGTGAAATGCATCGACGGGAAAGTGCGGAGATGGATCTACCTGAAAGAAAATGGGGCAGATCCTGTGATCGACTGGCTCAACCCCTCTTTTGCAGGCTCTCAGATTGCAGCAGCCGATACACTCGACTCAATTTACAATCTCGGACAAAAAATCGTCCGCTTCAACGACTCGATCACCCCAAGCGCGATCGAAACGCAAGCTCTTTGGGCCCGCAAACTCGGCAATTATTCGGTATTGGAGACGAAAAAAGGGATCGAAGAGTGGAAAAAAGCTCCTACCGATCTCATTACTGATACACTCACCCAAAGCGCCCTACTCCACGCCCTTGTCTGTGAAGATGCGGAGGCTCTCAAACTGATCTATCGGGTTTTTCTAGAAGAGGGGATCGACACCAAAAGACTTGTCCATTCGCTCCAACCGTTTGATGAGTTCAGCTGCGATTGGAAAATGCTCCTCGCGCAGCCTAAGAAACGGTTTAAATACTATGAAGAGACCCTCACCGGAGAAATGCTCCGGATCCGCCTCCTGAAAGAAGATGCGGATCGATTAGAGGGGGCACCGGCTACAACATGGCCCAGCTATTGCATGGCCGCTCTTGGGGTTAAAGATATTGAAAAGAAAAGGGATGAGATCGTTAAAGCGCACCTCCTCTTAGCTTTCTTCTATGCGATGCAGCCCGGAACTTTTTCCCTCTCGCTATCCGATCTCCTCGGAATGCTCAGTCAGCAAAAAATCGAACTCCTCACCCCCAATGAGCAATCACTCTACGGCTCCCTTTCATCACAAATGAAAAACAGCTGCTCGTTTGCTAACCAACTCAAAAACATCCTCTCGATCCGGACAAACAATGGGATCGATAGCGCCGAACTGATCGCTGTCCCTAAAACAGCTCAAAAAGGGTTGCTCCTTCTCCTCTATCGCCACAGAAGCTCCTCTATGCTGCAGCTCCTCGCCCTCAACTTTGGGAAAACTCCTGTCCAGCAAACCCTTGAGATCCCCTCCATCCGACAAACCACTGCAATCGATCTCGTCACAGGACTTGCAGAGAAAAAACCGCTCGACTCGGCGACTCTACGCCTTGAGCTGCCCCCTTTGTCGGGAAAAGCGCTCCTCTTCCAGACTAAATATTACGACTAACCTCCCCTGTCCAACAGGTTTTCCTCAGTATGTCCAGAAAAAATGGACATACTGGAACCTATCCAACTAAAATTTTTCGTCGATTTTCTCGATTATTTTGGCCGCTTTTCAATTTAAATGGCGGGGGCTAATATACAATTGCGATATGACCCCCGCCATTTGAATCGAAAAGTCGGCTTAAAAGAACCAGAAAATCGGCTGAAATTTTTTAGTTGGATAGGTTC
>CAYWDE010000316.1:0-2225 GCA_964456885.1 uncultured bacterium
ACCAGCATCCAACATCTTGATTTTTCGAACCAGATGGAAACTCTGATGGAGAGCTGCTATGGATAAAGAGACTTGGATCTACCGCCTCATCCGGATTGGCACCTATCCTTGCACCGTAATGCCCTACTCTTGGATCCATCGACTCGGCAAGATCCTCGGGACTATCGCCTACCACTTAATGAGAGAATATAGAAAAAGAGCTTTGAGCAATCTCGCCCTGGCCAACGATTTAGCCCTCACTCCAAAACAAGTTGTCTACTATGCGAGAAAATCGTTTCAAAACCTCGCGATTAATTGCCTTGAATACCCAAAATTCTCTAAAGAAACCGATTTCTCCCACGTCATCCATTGTGAAAATCCAGAAGTTGCCACCTCTATTTCCGATCAGGGGAAAGGGGTCATTTTCTTCTGTGGCCACCAATCGAATTGGGAAGTCCTTTTTCTCGATGGGACCTCTCGGATGAGCGGAATCGCGATCGGGAAACCGATTAAAAATAGGCAGCTCTACAATTGGATCCTCTCCATCCGAGAAAAAAATGGGGGGAAAATCATCGCCCCCCGCAATGCGGTGAAAGAGGGGCTCCGCGCCCTGAAAAAAGGGGGCTTCATCGGCATTGTGGGCGACCAAGGGATGCCCGATAGCGGCTACTCCTTCCCCTTTTTGGGGAGACGCGCTTGGACCTCAACGGCGCCCGCTCTCCTCGCCTACAAAACAAATTCCCCCATCATCTTCGCAACGACTCGCCGCACAAAAGGGGGCTATCGGATCCGCTATTGCGACCCGATCTGGCCCGACACCTCGAAATCGGTCGAGCAAGAGGTGATCCGGATGATGGATCAAACCCTCACCCTCCTTCAAGAGAGTATTAAAGAGTCTCCCGGCGAGTGGCTTTGGCAGCACAACCGGTGGAAGCAACAGACAACCCACAACCTCTATAAACGGTTTCGGCAAGATTGCATCTGCCTCATCCTCCCTGAAAAGGGATTTGAAGAGCTTCTGCCCCACCTCTCTACTCTCAAAGAGATCTACCCTCTCGTCTTCCTCTTCCTCCTCGTTCCAGAAAAGTACCGAAATATCCCCCTCATCGAAGCGGATGAGACGATCTACTATCGCTCTCTCTCTGAAACACTCCTCCCCGATCTCCGGTTCAAATTGATCTTCAATTTCACAAACTATCAGAAGATCCACACCCATTATGAAAAATTAAGCGCCTTTGAGGTGCTGAACTTAAGCGCACTAAAAAAATTAGCCGAGCCGCACCTGCAACCCCACCACACCCTCTCCGATATTTTTAAAAGGGCTCTCTGCAAGCCGGGAACGATTTGGAAAAAGGAAGACCATGCCAGCTGAACGTTTTTATGTAGATGCCGACTTAAAAGACCTTGTGACAATTGAAGGTCCCGAGCAACACCATCTCGTCCATGTGATGCGGACCCGAATCGGTGACACAGTAGAGCTCGTCAATGGGCGGGGAAGCCTCGCGAACGCCCAAGTGATCTCCATCTCCAAACGGGATGCGACCCTCGAAGTTCTCACCACCTCCAACTCCCCTCTCCCCCCTCAGCTCCTCACTTTAGCGATCCCCCTCATGCGACCCGCTAAACTCGAACTCGTCGTTGAAAAATGTACCGAGCTCGGCGCGAACGCTTTTTGGTTCTATCCGGCCCAGCACTCAGAAAAAGATGACCTTTCAGAACACCAACAAGAGCGGCTTAAATTCATCGCGATCTCCGCTATGAAGCAGTGCGGCAGGCTCGATCTCCCCGAACTTAAGATCCTCTCCCGATTTGAGGAGATCTTCACCTCCCCTGCTATCTACCTCTTCGGAGATACGAGACCGAACGGGACCCTCATCCAAACAGATGAAAAAATCGTCTTCACTACAGGTCCTGAGAGAGGGTTTTCAGAAAAAGAATTAAAGATCTTAGACCAGAAGGCCCAAAGTGTCCGTTTACACCAGAATATCCTGCGGGCAGAGACTGCCCCGATTGTGGCAGCGGTAATCTACTCCAAATGAGGAATTTAAGTCAAAAGACTGCAATCTGCCGCCCATTCCGGTAAATTGAGACTCAAAATACCGGAACAGGGAGCATTTCTTATTTGTCCTCGACAGGATTCGAACCTGCGACCTGAAGCTCCGGAGGCTTCCACTCTATCCACTGAGCTACGAGGACCTAGGAGGGTGTCTGCAAAGTAAGGTTCAGTCAATTTTAAGGTTCTTTTG
>CAYWDE010000317.1:0-2220 GCA_964456885.1 uncultured bacterium
ATCGAGCTTCCCCTTCCCAGGATGGAGAAAAACAGGGATCTTGCCGCTTGAATGGCGCAATAGGGCGAGAGGGACGGTCATTTGAGCCCGGATGAGGGTAGAGGTGAAGATCACGTTGATCGGGAGGTGTGCAATTTTTTTACCCGCCTCGATCGCCTCTTCCATCCCCTCTTCGCTCATAGGGATATCGACCCAGCCGGTGAAAAGATTTTCTTTATTCCAGATCGACTGACCGTGGCGCAATAAAATCAATTTTGACGGCATGAACCCTTTCCTTTTTTTTAAAGTTTAACAGAAAACACCATTCCTTTATACTCCTTAGCTCATGGAAAGAAAAAGATTAAGTAAAGCCCTTGCCGCAGCCGGAGTCGCCTCACGTAGAGCGTGCGAGGAGCTCATTTTTAACGGTAGAGTCCAAGTCAACGGGGAGACGATCAAGTTGCCCCAGCACCATATCGATTGGGAAAAAGATCGGATCATGGTCGACGGTCAAACTGTCAAATCTGAGCAGAAAAAATTTTACTATATGCTCAACAAGCCGACCGGCTACATCTGTACTAGCGTCCGTCCGGGCCGAAAATTGATCGTCCTCGATCTTTTCCCCCCTTGCAAAGAGCGCCTTTTTACAGTTGGACGTCTCGACAAAGAGACCTCAGGACTTCTCCTCGTGACGAATGATGGCCACTTTGCGAACAAAGTGATCCACCCCTCTTCCAATATCATCAAAGAATACATCGTCAAAACACTCCATGAGATCACCCCTGAACACTTAGAGACCCTTTCCCAAGGGGCTCGCGTCGACGAGAAATGGGTCCGCCCCGTTTCGGTTCATAAAGTGCGCAAAGGGACCTTCCGCATTTGCGTGAAAGAGGGGAAAAAACATGAAGTGCGGATCATCGCAGAACGGGCTGGCCTTAAAGTGGTCGAGCTCACCCGCGTCCGAATCGGTTCTCTTGTCCTCGGCCCCATGCCTCTCGGAACATTCCGCGTCCTCACAGATAAAGACAAAGACCTTATTTTCGCTTCTTAGATCGCCGATCAAGTTGCAAAAAATGACGCTCCCCCTTATCTTCCTCCACCTTCAATATTGAAATAGGAGCCCTTGTGTCAGGAAATATCGTTGCCAGCTCTCCCTCCCCAGATTCTTGTGTTTTTATCACTCGAGAAAACGCCGCTCAAAAGAGGATTCAACTTCCACGAGATCTATGTGTGTACGGGGAAAACCTCACGGCAGACAAAATGGATACCGTGGTGAAATTATTTGGCGTAGTACAACAACATAGGTCCTCAAAAAAACCATCATCAGCACCATTTCAGACAAAGGCATGGGAAGAATTTCATGAATATACATGGGGACATAACATCTGGTTGCAGATGGCGACCATTGTGACGCCCGAGACATCCTATGATTATTATGGAGTCAAAATCCCCTTCTCTGTGTCGATTTCAATGCCTCCAAAAACGGATGAAAAAATATTAAGAGAAGCGCTTAAGCTCCATGCATCGATTTTTAAAGAAAAAGCATCTCTACAAGAACGGCAGAAAGCAATCGATGCTTACACTGAATACATGCAACTCCATAGCAATGAAGTCCGACTCAGAGTTTTTTCAGAGAGCTAACTTTTTTTGTATACTGAAATAACTTGAGGAACACGATCACGACTCATATGGTAAGGGCTAAATATATCAATAGGTCTCCATATTTTTGCTTCCTAGAAGGCATTCTAAAACCCTGTGTCGTCGCTTTTGGGGGTTACCTTTTCTATTAACCATTGATTGATAAATGCAATCAAATCTTCAATCGACAAAGGCAGACTGAGGGAATTTTTTGTTATTTTTAGTCTCCGATGATACAAGCCCCAATTTTTCTCAAGTTTTTCTAAAGCTGAACGATCGAATGCGATTGGCAAGTTTTTAAAGGAAGTTTTTCTGTGATTAAAGACTAGACGGATCGCTTTTTCAACATTAGATTCTTTTAAATTTCCAAGGCAAATCAAAGAATAGAGATCGTGAAAATCCTTCATCCGCGTATTATTTGCTCCACGAAAAACAATTGTTTCTAATTTTTCAGAAAAAATAAATTCTTTCGGATAACAATGTAGAGAAACTTTACTCTCAAATAGAGGACCTTTTGATGTGGCCGTTAAATCTATAGGATACTCAATTGGCTCTACAGCATCTCCAAAACCCAAATCCATCCGCATTACTGTCCGAGTAGCC
>CAYWDE010000318.1:0-2219 GCA_964456885.1 uncultured bacterium
TAATACCTCTTTATCTAATCCAAGACGCTTTAAAAACGTATTGACAATCCCCCCTTTACCACATCCAATTACATAATGAAATTGCGCATTGAATTGGTAATCGCCAACGGGGAAAGTATGCCCATATCCCCCAAAATATTCATGCGCCTCTAAAATTTTAACTGTTTTTCCAGATTGCGCAGCTAACGAAGCAAAAGATAAGCTAGATAAGCCGCTACCTAAAACTAAATAATCGGGAGTTTCATCCATTTACACTTCTCATATTTTTTAATATTTTTTGAGCTACAAGTTTCCCGCTTAAAAATGCATTTTCATGCCATACTGAGGGGGTCGCCTTAGAAAAGGGTGTATCCAAAGAGTGGACATGTGCTCCGCAATGCCAAATACCCCCATTCCCTTGAATTGAATGGATCGTTGAGCAAGCTTTTGCATAATCAACTGTTGGGAGTGTCCGGAGCCATTTTTCTGAGAGGATTTGCTTTTTTGGGGTCTCCATCAGTTGATCGCCCCAGGTCAAATAGACATCTGGTTTTGCGGGATGGAGGCCTCCAGTCCAGAAAGTGCAAAAACTCCCTTTTTTATCTTTGATTAGATTGATCACAGCCTTTTTCTGAGTTTGCGGCATCCAAGATGCATCTGTGTGGAGAAACACTTCAGTTACACAAGTGGTAAAAGAAGAGAGAATTCTCCTCTCTTCAGAAGTGGGGTTTGCCAACAGTTTTAAAGTGACATTTGGAGGGGTCGCAATCACAACGTGGTCATAAATTGCATATTGCCCTTTAGAAAAAATCTTCACCCCATTTTTTTCTCGGATCACCTGTTCTACAGGACACTCTGTTAAAACATGAGAACGGAACGGCTTTGCGATCGCTTCAATAAAATGGGACCAGCTTTTCACAAAAATATATTGTGGATCTCGAGCCACTTTGCAAATGCTATCCACAAGTACTTGTGTGCTGCATAAGAATGCCTCCTTCCGGTTGATGCCCCACCAACACTGCAACTGAGGCAAAAGCCATAGATCGACAACCGATTTAGAGATTGAATGCATCTCTATGAATTCCCCTAAACTAATAGAGCAATAGTCCCGATTATCATGGATTTTTTCCATAGTTCGAAAAAGAAAAAAAAGATCGATGAAAAATCTAATATTGTGACCAAAATGTCTCTTCCCCAGATTTTTAATCAATTGCGATGAAAAAATCTCAGCTCCCTTTAAAAGGGGAGGTGTTTTCGACACGGTTGTCCAATTTAAGCCTTTTTCTGGGTGCTCAAGGGTAAAGGTGAGAGGAAATGGCTTTATTCCAATATCTAGATCTTTCGCTAAAGACGCTATCTGGGGATGGATATTTTTAGGGTCAATCATGAACACCCCTAATTCATGAGGAACGAGCTCTGAAGTTCCCTCATCTATAGGTAGCCATACGGTGCGTACATGCCCCCCAATATCGTTAGAAGCTTCATAAAGGGTGATTTCATGCCCCTGAGCATGGAGTTCAGAGGCCGCCATAACTCCCCCAATTCCACCTCCAATAATTGCAACTTTCATCTACTTATTCCTTGAAAAATCAGGTTCTAGAACTTTGTAACCTGTACAAAAAAATTTTACAAGGATTATCCCGTTAGCAATTCAAGAATCGGGAACGGTATACGTTGATTTAAATCGGCTCCTCATGAGATTCTCTACGCTCGTAATGGCACTGACATTTCAACCCCTCTCTTATCAGGCGCTCCGGGCTGAGCTCCCGCAGAATGCCGACCCTGCCGATTTAACCTGCTATATTTGCGCAGACGAATTTAAACAAAACGACAGGATCATAGGGCATCAAGGGGTCGGATCTACCCGTCATGTTTCTCATGAAAAATGCCAAAGAAAAAACATTGGCCGAAAGCGGCTCGAAAATGAGATCATCCGCTGCGATTTTTGCAGATCCAGAATTTTCAATGCACTCAACTATCTACCACCCCCTTCATGGAAAGAGATGATTTTTGCCCCTAGAAGATTTACCCATCTGCACGCTGCGATCACTGGAACAGCTAGCCAAGCCATTTCTCTATTGGGGAGCCGATTTTTGATTGAGGTGATGGTTGATACAGAGGCTTCAAATAATGTTGGGAAAACTACTACTATAGCCACCTTAGTCCCTCTTATCTTCGGCACTTTTTGTGCAGGCACTCTCTGCTCTCTCGTTCAAAAAAGGACTACCCGAAATCCGTTT
>CAYWDE010000319.1:0-2212 GCA_964456885.1 uncultured bacterium
GTCCAGTCATTTCCAATGCCGCCTGCCCATTTAGAGAGTTGCGCATCGTCGGCAACTACTTTAAAGATGTGGTGGAGATCATCCATCACTGTGGAGAGGTAGCAAGAGCTCAGCTGCGAGTGGAGCGTTCCCGAGTTGAAAAGAGTCGGTGTACTGGAGGTAAAATGGAACTGAGAGAGGACATTATAGAACTCAATGGCCCTCTTGTTTTTTTGTTCCCCTTCATTCAAGGCAAGACCCATTGAGACCCGCATCCAGAAAATCTGCGGTGTCTCAAGGCGTCTTTGCTCATGGTGGAGGAAATAACGGTCATAAAGGGTTTGCAGCCCAAGATAAGTGAAGAGATCATCTCGTCCCAGATCCATAGCGGCGCTCAATTCGTCCAGATCGAAATCGAGGAGTTTAGGAGAGACCCTCTCATAAGAGATCGCAGACTTGATGTACTTCTTAAAGTACTGCTTATGGGCTTTTGGCAATGTGGAGTCTGAAGCGGGAAGCCCCATTGTCTCTCGGTAGATCACATCGAGGAGGAGGCGAGAGGCGACTTGAGAATAGGCGGGCTCTTTCTCAATTTTCGATTTAGCGGAGAAAATGTTGGCGAGATCAACCTCTTGCTCTTTCATCCCAACGTAGTATTGAGAGATCGCTGTCTCTAGGAGCTCATCGGCTGAAACTAGGTTTTCTAATCCGCGGCAAGCGAAGCTGAGTTTGCTCCGGAGCATGATCTCTGTGATATTTATTTTACCGCTATCTGCTGTTGTGATCTCAAACTGGCGGACAGGAGCCATTTCATCGACCACTGCTGCAGGAGCAGGTTCTTCTGCTTTTGTTTTTTCTGAACGGTAGAGGATGAAATGTTTAGCTACATCGAAAAACTTGTTTTCCATGAGCTCTCTCTCAATCCGATCTTCGATCATATCGATATAAAGGAGATCCCCTTTAGCAGCCAATTCTGCCATTTCGCCGACGATTTTTTGGGTGAGGAGGTTGACCGCTCCGATCGCATCATCGGGTGTCTGTTCTTCGATTTTACGCGCTCTGCGGAAGGCCCTTTCAATCGAGGAGGCGATTTTCATCGGGTTGAAACGGGTCGGTGTCGTTTTGTCTCTCCGATAGATTTTTAAGTTTTGAGCAGATCCTTCCCGTTTTGCTTTTCGGCTGTCCCGGTAGATGATATAGTCACGGGCAACGTCGTGGCACCCGTTTTTCATTAAGGTTACTTCGACCACATCTTGGATCCCTTCGACAGTTAAGCAGGCCCCTTTTGATGCCAGGTTCAATACTTGCTTCACAACCAGATCTGCAATCTGATTGGTCATCTGTTTCTGCTCTGTGTCGAGTGTTTCCACTTTTTTTGTATCTCGGAAAGCGGCTTCAATCGCGAGTAAAATACGATCTCTCCGGAAAGGGACAAGTGTTCCGTTTCTTTTAACGACTGTATACTGCGCCTCTTTGACGGCCCCTTTTTTAGTTCCACCAGACTTTGGAGCTTCTTCTAAAAATGAAGCCGTTGTGTCTTGTGTTGTTTGTCTTTTCATGTCTCGCTCCTTATTAAAGCCAACTAACATCCGTTTAAATGAAAAAAAACCCAAATTAAGGGCTTTCTATATTTTATCTCTTTTTGGCCGCTATACCAGATCTGGTAGATATATGGCCTGCTAACACACTATATATTGTAGTTTACACTTTCGTGTCTAGAAAAAAAATGAAAATCTTTTGCCTCTTCAAAGTGAAGAAGATGTGGAAGAAAACCGGCCCAAAAAGCCGGTTTTTTTATGAAAATTAGTCTTCGATTTTGATTTGATTGAGGAGATTTGTCCACAACATCTGGTTGTGTTCTGTACGGAGAGCTGTTGTCATATAACTGAGAATTGTAATTTTCTTCCCGTCTGTATGTTCTATCCCTTTCGCATATCCGTGCATTAGATCTTGGGTCCCATCGGTCAGTTCCCAATCGCAAAATCCCTCTTTGCCATTTTCTGTGCCGGATAGGAGATGGATCTTGTGATTAGGGAAGAATTTTTCGAATACCCCATTAATCGCTAATTGGGCAGTCTCTAATGTATCCATCTCATCATCTTCATCATCGTCGCCATCGGATAGAAGTTGTTGAACTGTGAAGATCTCCAGAGCATCCCCCTCTCTATGGAAGAACATTCTGAAGTGGATCTGATCCATTACGCTGGCAGAGTCGGTAGATCTTGTGATCTCT
>CAYWDE010000320.1:0-2182 GCA_964456885.1 uncultured bacterium
TACTGCTCATATTGATGATATGACCCGATTGCTGCTTCCTCATTTGGGGCACCACTTTTTGAATGAGGCGTAAGCTGCCAAAAAAGTTCACATCGAATAGCTTTTGAGCCTCTTCGATAGAGATCCCCTCTTCAAGACCAATGACCCCATACCCCGCATTATTGATCAGAGCATCTATTCTCCCATCTTCTGCAAGGATCTTCTCTATCGCCTCTTGGATCATCTCATCCTGGGTCACATCGAGGGGAATAGGTTGGACATTCGCTAAATTTTCAGGAGCTTGGCTTCTATATCCTGCCCAAACCTTCCATCCCCTCTCCTGAAACGCCTTCACTGCAGCGATCCCGATTCCCCCAGTGGCCCCAGAGATCAAAACGACCCTCTGTTCCCCATAGATACTCAAAGTTGAAATAACCGATAGACAAATACATAGCCACTTCATAAAACCCTCTTTCTAAAACTGGTAACCAACGCCTGCGCCAAATACGAAGCCGCCCAGCTGGGTTGTTCTACCCACCACATTTCCCTGTTCTGGATGGAAATCCATCTTGATATAAGAGTATTCACCAAAAATATCGACCAAATAGCGTCCGCAAGAAGAGAAGGTAAACCCTGTTCCAACAAATCCCCCTAACCCATTTTGATTGAGATTTTTATCGACGTAAGAGGAGTCGTTATGGACGTGGACGAAAAAATAACGGGGCCCTAAGGTAAAATAATAAGAGGCCCAACGGTTGATCCTTGCAACAGACTTGAGTCCGAGGCTCAAAGGGATTTCCCAAATCGAGGTTTTCTGTTGGAAAACTAAAGATTTACCGTTCGCTTGTAAATACTCAAAACTTCCATAAATTTGGAGCCATTTCCAAATCGGATAAGAGCCGCTCAACTGAAGATCGAATCCCCCATGATTGTACACTTTCCGCATGTCCCCATCAGCAAAGAAAAAATAGCCCGCTTTGAGTTCAATCAAAGGCTTGATTTTACCAGAGGCCAGACAGGGAGCAGCCTCTGCTGTCCGACACTCTCCAACAGCTAGTTTCGGAGAGTTATTTTTATTAGGTGCTGAAGATGCCTCGACAGTATTCGTCACATAGAGGGTATCGCTAAAAACGGGGCTTAGAAAAGCCGTTAAAATAAAGAGCAGGAATCTTTTCTTGAAAATGCTCATCACAACACCTCCTCTAAAATGATTGGGTCTATTCTAGGGTCGCTCTTCTTTTCTCTGCAAAAGAATTTCTGTTTGGAAAAAAATAGAAGTCAACAGATGATAAGTCTATGGATTTAGGACTTCAAAAAAAACGGGTTGTTGTACAAGGCTCATCGAGTGGGCTTGGATTTGCGATCGCAAAAGCCTTTAGCGATGAAGGGGCTCAATTAGTCATCTGCTCCAGAGATCAGACGAAGATTGAAAAAGCGGCAAAAGAGATCCGAGGGGCCATTCCTCTAGCCCTTGATCTCGATATCCCTGGCAATGGGCGTCTTCTGATTCAGCAAGCCGTTCAATCTCTCGGCGGCGTCGATATCCTTGTAACGAACACAGGGGGCCCTCCTAAAGGGGATTTTGCCGATCTCACTCTCCAAGATTGGGAACTCGGATTTAAACGACTTTGGCAAAGCGCTATTGAATCGATTTTAGAAGCTCTTCCCCACATGAAAAAACAGCAGTTTGGCCGGATTATTTTAAGCACATCGACCGCCGCTAAAGAGCCGATCCCCCATTTAACAATCTCCACTGGATTCCGTTCCGGTCTGATCGGTTTGATGAAATCGATCAGTACAGAAGTGGCCCCTTACCATATTACCGCAAACGCGCTACTTCCAGGCTATACCCGGACCGAGAGGCTAAAGGAGCTCAAAGTATCTGAAGAGAAACTCCTCGCCCAAATCCCGATGGGACGCCTAGGAGAACCTGAAGAGCTTGCAGCTCTCGCCCTCTTCCTTAGTTCGACAAAAGCCTCTTACATTACAGGACAAGCGATCGCCTGCGACGGGGGCTTAATTAAAGGGGTCTAAGAGCGTCTAACCAGTTGACATGAGGGAGCCAGCTCAGCTGTTTTCTCCTCATCTAATAGATCGGCCAATAAAACTTTCGCTTTAGGCAAAAGCTCATTCCGAAGGTGCTCAATTCCCTTTTTTACATCCGGAGGAATAGGAATTGATGAGGGGTCTTCTTCCCACTGCT
>CAYWDE010000321.1:0-2173 GCA_964456885.1 uncultured bacterium
TCCGTTTTCTCAAAAAAGAGGGGGAGATCTCTGTCGATCTAGGGAACTATTTTGACACCCCTAAAATGTGGCAGCTTATTCCTGAAGTTCTCACAACAGAAGAGGTCGATGCCCTTTTGGCTCAACCTAAAACAGAGGATGCGATAGGCTCCCGAGATAAAGCAATTTTAGAGCTCCTCTATGCGACCGGTATGCGGGTCTCAGAACTCTGCGGCCTCCGGATCAATGATTTGAGCGACACCTTTGTCAAAGTGGTTGGAAAAGGGAAAAAAGAGAGGCTGATCCCGGTGGGGAAAAAAGCGATCGAAGCCGTTGACCAATACCTCCTCCGTTTCAGAGGGGAAATCAAAGAAGAAAATGGGCCCCTGTTTATCTCTCCACGAGGGAAACCGATCGACCGGATCACAGTTTGGAATCGGGTAAAAGCCTACGCCCTTTCGGCCGGCATCATGAAGTCGATCTCTCCCCACACTTTACGCCACTCTTTTGCAACCCATCTGCTCGAAAATGGTGCCGACTTAAGGCTCATTCAAGATATGCTTGGCCACGAGGATATCGGGACAACTGACCGGTATACACATGTGACGGGAAACAGGCTAAAGAGCGCGTTTCAAAATTTCCATCCCCGCCCTTGATTGTTTCTTTGAGAGCTCCTATGCTCATCTCTTTTTAGGAGGTGTTATGTCTTTTCCGACTAAACCTGTTATGGCTACTATTTGGGGAATAGAATTTGATTGCCAAAGAGATTTGGCAAAGATGATTCGGAGAGAGGCTCTTTTTTTGAACATCCATCAGTTGAGCTTGAAAATCTTTGCCCTAAGCCTCTTCTCTGTTGTCAGCTGTTATATAGGAAATTTTAATCCCTTAGTCCGTTCCATTTCCCTTGTCTCTGCCGTTGTAGCAGGAGGTGTTTCTGGATTGAGTTATCTGGGTTTTAAGATCGCAGTTTATATTGCAGGCAAATTGAGTAGTGAGAATACCCTTAGCTGGGGAGATTCGATGAGAAATCCTCTATCATAGAAAGCCGACCCCTGGCATAGCGAAGCGCGTCATGATCAGATCGGCATGGATCTCTAAGATCAAATTTTCATATTGGATCAGAAATAGATAGCCTGGCACCAACGCTTGGGTATAGTTTTTCCCAGGCATTGGACAGCCTAAAGAACCATCATTCCATGTTACATATTCTTTTTTTATGAGCTCTAATTTGGCAGGCTCAATACTTGGGTCCCATTTTTTTAAATGGTGAATGATCCTTCCATCGATAAGGGGGATCGAGATCTCTTCTGCAGGCGGCATTTCGGTAAACATGGGAAAAAGGATACCGGAAAAACTCAATTATTGCTGATTAAATCTTTTCTGAATTTTTTCTTGCAAAACTTCAAAATAGTAGTAGAGGACGGGGGTGAGGAGGAGGGTCAACATTTGAGAAATAATGAGCCCCCCAACCATGCAGAGGCCTAAAGAGATGTGGTTTTGGGCCATCGCACCCCCAACGCCTAAAGCGATAGGTACGCCGCCCATGATTGCGCAGATCGTGGTCATCATGATGGGGCGGAACCGGATGAGGCTAGCCTCAATGATCGCGTCATAGGGGGATTTCCCCTCTTTTTCTACAGCGGCAACGGCGAAGTCGACCATCATGATCCCATTTTTAAGGACGATCCCGATGAGGAGGATGAGACCTACGAATGAGTAGATCGAGAGGGTCTCATTGAAGATGTAGAGGGTGAAAAGGCCTCCAAGAAGAGCTGGAGGGAGGGCGCTCATAACAGTCAATGGGTGGATAAAACTCTCATAGAGAATTCCTAAGATCACATAGATGATAAAGAAAGAGAGGATCAGAAGAAAGTTGAGGCTTTTAAAAGAGCTTTTAAAAATATCGGCGGTTCCGATGACTTTCCCGTATACCTGAGGGGGGATCTCATTTTCGACGAGTTTATCTAGAGCCTCTAGGCAATCGCCTAGGGCGACATTGTGTCCCGGATTGAAAGAGATTCCTACCGAGGAGATACCGTTGATGTGATTCACGGTGAGAGGGCCCACCGTCTCTTTCACTTCGAGGATCTCTGAGAGGGGGACTTGCGATCCTGTAGTTGACGTGACGTAGAGTTTAGAGAGGACCGTCGGATCCCGATAGAATCTAGGTAGTGTTTCGATCAGGACGTTATAT
>CAYWDE010000322.1:0-2166 GCA_964456885.1 uncultured bacterium
TAAAATTAATTTTTCCTTCTAAATTTTCTTGTTGTCTTGATGATTTCGGTCATTTTAAATCTTTTAAATGTCCGCCCCTACATCCAAGCGTACGGCCTCGACTATGAATCACTCGCCATCTTCTGCTTTGTTTGGGGAATGGGCGGCGCCCTCGTCTCTCTCTCCCTTTCCCGCATCATGGCAAAGTGGATGATGGGAGTCAAAGTGATCGACCCCCATACAAAAAATCTTGAAGAGCGGCATCTGCTCGAAATGGTCCATCGCCTGAGCCGGAAAGCAGATCTCTCTACCATGCCTGAAGTGGGAATCTACTCCTCAAACGAAGTGAACGCTTTTGCCACCGGCCCCACCCGCTCCCGCGCACTCGTCGCTGTCTCAACCGGACTCTTAAACCGGATGAAGCAACCCGAAATTGAGGGGGTCATCGGCCACGAGATTAGCCACGTCGCCAATGGCGATATGGTCACTATGACACTTCTCCAAGGGGTTGTGAACGCTTTTGTGATGTTCCTCGCCCGGGTACTTGCCTTCGTCGTCTCTGGCTTAGGTCGCAACCGCCAAGATTCGCGCGGTGGCGTCTCGATGAGCTACATCCTCTTTGTCTACCTTTTCGAAGTGATCTTCATGGTCCTCGGATCGCTCGTGATTGCAGCCTACTCCCGCTACCGGGAATTCCGCGCAGACGCAGGAGGCGCCCGCCTCGCAGGAAAAGAGGCGATGATCTCCTCTCTCCAATCTCTCCGCGCTCTCAAAGAGATCAAAGATCCACGTGAAAACCCAGCGATGGCCGCCTTCAAAATTTCTCATCCAGCCAGCAAAGGGCTCCTCCATCTCTTCGCCACCCACCCACCGCTCGAAGAGCGGATCGAACGGCTACAACTGATGCACCTAAATACTTAAAAAGTGTTGTAGATGCCGTTATTCCTGATATTTGGCGATGAATTGAATTTTACTTAAATTAGTTATCTTTGCTATATTTTCGCTCTTATTTTTCACGGAGAAAAAAAAATGGATCCACTGAGTATCGCGAGTATCCTAGCAGACCAGAGCGATTTTAATGTTCAAGCCCAAATTCCTGGCCTTCAGAAGATCTTTCTTATCCAAGACAGCGATTCTTATGCTATTTTCTCTCTCTTATTCACTTCTGAAAAAACAAAAGAAGCGGTAGAGAAAGTGTTTAAGCTAGATCCCGCAGATCAAAAAATCTACGAACCTTTATCATCTCCCCATTTATACATATCCAAAGACACCGATTCTGATTCAACAAGATCTTATGGATTCCGTGTGACTAACAAAAGTCATGAGGAAAGCGGCAACAAGACGGCTGAAAATCTGCTGATTGATCTGATCCAAAAGATTGGGATGCAACTATTCCCTAATGAGAAAGTGTCAACTTTTTGTGTTGATTATCTTCTTGCATAGCCCTCTATCTCAGTAAAAGGGTAAAAACAAATTTATACCAGCCCTTAATCCCCTTTTCGATTATACTTTTTGTCTATGAAAACGGTAGTTGTAGGGATGTCTGGCGGGGTCGATTCTTCGGTCTCCGCCCTCTTATTGAAGCAGGCGGGATATAACGTCATTGGCCTCTTTATGAAGAATTGGGAAGAGGAGGGGCCTTGCCAGGCAACGCAAGAGTTCGAGGATGTTGTTCTGGTCTGCAATACGCTAGGGATCCCCTACTACAGCGTCAATTTCGTTGAAGAGTACCGGGAATCGGTCTTTGCCCAATTTTTAGCCGATTATCGGGCAGGTCTTACCCCTAACCCAGATGTCCTTTGCAATCGGGAGATCAAATTCAAAGTTTTTTTAGAAAAAGCGTTTGCCCTCGGGGCCGACTTCTTGGCTACAGGCCACTATTGCCAGTTAGATGGGGATGGGAGGTTATTAAAGGGGTTGGATCCGGACAAGGATCAAAGTTATTTTTTACATGCGGTGAAGCAAGAGGCGTTCAAAAAAGTTCTATTTCCTATAGGCCACCTCCACAAAAAAGAGGTGCGGGCGTTAGCGCGGGAACATGGACTTTCGACCGCGGAAAAAAAAGACAGTACAGGGATCTGCTTCATCGGAAAGAGGGATTTTAGACCCTTTTTATCCCAATTCATCGGCACTAAACCGGGTAATTTTGAGACTTTGAAAAGAGAAGTGGTGGGGCGCCACGAAGGG
>CAYWDE010000323.1:0-2165 GCA_964456885.1 uncultured bacterium
CAGATCGCGAGATTTAGCATCCGGATCGATGAACGAGTACTTGAATCGTAACCCCACAGATTCTGGAGCGCGATCGAATAAAATTTGCAGATAACGGTATTGTGTTTTAGTCGCATATTTCGCCATGTCTGCACGATATAAATTGATGAGAGTCATTAAGTAATTTTGGCACTCTTGTAGGGAATCTGTTGCCTGATATCTCGCTATTGCGCCTGGCATTCCTCCAACAAAGAAGTAAATTTTCACTAATTCCATAAATCTTTCATGCACGGCTTGGCCGATTTCCACGTCCCATTCGAAATCTAAAATAAACTGGATTAGCTGGTCTTCATCCATTACTTTGAGGAATTCTAAAAAGGAGAGGGGGCGCATATAAATAGACTGTACGCGGCCTACAGGGAAAGAGATGTTTTTGTCGACGAGAGCGAATTCAAGTAATGATCCAGCCGCTACAACATGGAGATCTCCCATCAACTCCTTAAAATATCTGAGAGATGCGATTGCTTCAGGACAAAATTGAATCTCATCTAAGAAGAGTAGGGTAATGCCCGGCCGGATTTGAACTTTGAGAGCCAATTCGATTTCTCGAATGATTTTTTTTGGATCTAGGTCACGAAAACAATCTTTTAGGCTGGGTTTAAGTTCAAAGTTGATCGTAACAGTTTGGGCGAAGTTGCCCTTCCCAAATTGCTCTATTGTAAAGCTTTTACCCACTTGTCTGGCGCCCCGAATGAGCAGCGGCATCCTCAGCGGATCAACTTTCCAGCGGTTTAATTCATCTTCAAGAAATCGCTTCATCCCTTTATTCTGCCAGATTGGGTATTTTACGGGGGTTATTTCATTCAATTTTGGATGAAATGCGGGGGTATTAATCTTAAATCGTTTAAATTATTAGCTTTGTGTATTTGAGTTATGAATAGTAGTGCATATGTAATGGGGGAGTTTCCCTCTATATAAGATTTCCTTGAAGTCTCGCTCCATTGTATGAAATACCGGGTTATTTTATACATCTACTGTATGAAATACGGGGGTGTTTTAGCCGATTTTGGCTAAAATCGGGGGCATATTTCATAAAGTATTTAAAATGTCTGTATGTGCCGTTGGTAATTCAATCTCTCCTGAAAAACTTTTCTTGAAGCCTCAGTATATTACGTTCTTTCTTCCTGGGAGTAAAAATGTAAGGTGGAATCAAAAAAAAGGATGGAAAATTTAGATAATGGATCAAAAAAAGTAGTTGTTAAAAAGATTCTTTACCTCTCCTAAACAGAGCTTCTTCCTCTTCTGAGGCGGTGAAATATTGAAAGCCCTTCTCCTCTTATTGAGGAGAAGGTTTTTTAGGAAGCATGATTAGAAAAAACAGAGATTAGTTAGCGCCCATAGCAAGCGGCTCTTCATGATGTTGAATAGCTGCTTTCGGCATACGCATTCTTGTAGAAGGGAATTTGATGTCGTTCGCAAGCATCGAGAGATCTTGCAATTTAGAGAGAACTTGGTCTAAAAATCCATCCGCTTTCCAAACTTTATACCAACGGTGCGCAGCAGATTTAGAGGCAAATTCTGGGTGTTTTGGAAGAGCATCCCATTTTGTTTTTGTAGCGAGAACAAAGAGAATACTGTTCAACACCTTTCTCCAAGCTGTATGGGGTTTTCCTCTCGTCCGTTTCACTGGATTCGGGAAAAAAGGTTCTAATACTTGCCACTGTAAATCTGTCAAAGTTTGGTAGTTCATGTTTAGCTCAATTTTATGGGTTTTAGTTTTTTTATTTTTATTTTATTATTTGTGCTTCTACCGAGTTTTAGACCCTCCATCATAGTCATTACCATTTCCCGCTCTTCGCTGTTTAACGAATCGAGACTTGGGACCATCAATTGGCTCACTTGGGTATCTAAAAACTCTATAATCGCTACAGCTTCACCGAGAGCCTCTTCTCTGATCTGGCTATTGCCAGATTCTAGGGCGCTCTCGAGGGACTCAAAATAGGCGTTTGTATCGAGGACCATTTTTCGCACCTTTTCTAGGTTTAGGCTATCAACATCTTTGAAATTGTCTTTTAATATCTGTAATAAGTTAATTGCCATAATGTCGCTTTGTTATACTAATTATTATATCCCAATTAGATTAAAATGTAAATATAATATTTAGTATATATAATAGATCGTATGCT